>CABQMD010000083.1 GCA_902465145.1 uncultured Succinatimonas sp.
TCAGGTAGGAGACAAACAAAAGCTTTTGCCCGTCATGGAAAAACTGTCGCAAAAATTGGATTTTAAGGCGGTGATCCCTGTTTCCGCGTTAAAAGCCGTCAATCTGCAGGATGTTAAAGAGGTGATCCGCGACAGCTTGCCAGAAGGCGAACATCTTTTTGATGACGACAGCGTAACAGATAGATCTCAGCGTTTTTTGGCAGCTGAAATCATCAGAGAGAAACTAATGCGTCAGATGGGAGATGAGTTGCCTTACAGCGCTACCGTGGAAATCGAGGAATTTCGTGAAGATAAAGAGCTTCTGAGAATATCTGCGGTGATCCTGGTGGAACGTCAGGGGCAAAAAAAGATGGTTATAGGCGCAGGCGGAGCCAGAATTAAGAAAATAGGGACCGAAGCTCGCGGGGATATGGAAAAACTCTTTGAATCGAAGGTGTTTTTAAGATTATTCGTTAAAGTCAAAGCAGGATGGGCTGATGACAAGCGGGCGCTCAGAAGTCTCGGGTATGACGATTTTGAGAGATTGTGATGTCATCGGAATTTGACGATTCCGGATATATTATTCACAGCAGGACCTTTAAAGAACGTTCGCTGTTGCTTGAACTTTTTACGGTAAATCACGGTAGGGTGGGAGTCGTTGCCAATTTCGGAAAAAGAGATACACGAGGCTTGAAGGCATCGTTACAATCTTTTGTTCCTTTGCGTTTTGTTTTGCTAAAAGGCAGATCCGAACTTTTGACCCTGAAGGATGCCAAACGTTGCGGTAAGCTTATTCAGCTTAAGGTTCCGGCGCTTTTTTGTGCTGAATATTTAAACGAACTTCTTTATTACCTTTACCGTGATGAGGACGGTTCTCCCAAACTTCTGGCAGCCTATATGCAAACCCTTAAAACATTGGAAAGTTCTCAGAATGCTACAGAAGTTGAACATTCCTTACGGGATTTTGAACTAAATCTTTTGGAAAATTTAGGTTATGCTCCTGATTTTCGTTCCTCGAGCGGAAAATGGGATCCGAGCGCTTTTTATGTTTACAGTGTTGATAACGGTTTTATACCGAGCACTGACGATACAGACGGTCTTATAAGCGGAGCAGTACTTAACGAGTTTGCCGAAAATAAAACTTTTTCTCCTGCCGCACTGCGCGTGCTTAAGTTTATAAACGGCAGGGTGCTGTCGCAATTATTAGGTGACAGAAAGTTAAAAAGCAGGGAACTTTATTCGGACTTTATCAGACAAACTGCCTAGACTAACGGTACAGGATTTTTCATGGTAGCTTTTTACAAAGAAAATAAGAAAAAAACATTTGATCGCAGAGCTTTTGAACTTGAGTGTACTTCTCTTGATTTGAAAGGCCGCGGAGTAGGTCGCCATAACGGCAAGGTTTTCTTTGTGGACGGAATGATCACAGGAGAATGTGCCAGAGTGCAGCCTTTGTCGGTTAAAGACAATACCGGAACGGCAAATATCATCAAATTGTTGAAAGCTTCTTTAGCAAGACGCGAGGTAAGTTGCGTTTATGCGGAAAATTGCGGCGGATGTCCTCTTGCGCACATAGACCCCAAAACAGCTTTTGAGGCCAAAATTCAGGGAGTGCGCAGACTGTTTGCCCGCCAGCTGAAAGTTGAATTGCCGGATCCTGAGTTTACCGAGTTTTCCAAAAGCACCGGTTACCGCAGAGCCTGCCGTCTGTCAGTACGCGTAGATCACGGCCAGATGCGCATAGGATTTCGTTCGGAACGTTCCAATCAACTGTGTGCGATAGAAAAATGTGAAGTGTTTACCGACAGATTGAATGCGGCTTTGCCTGCACTTTCGAAATATCTAGATCAATTGTCGTGTCGCAGCCGCATAGGACATGTTGAACTCTTAGACAGCGACGGCGCTTTGGGGATCTCTTTGCGTCTTGTTTGCGATCTGCCTGTAAAGGATGAGAGTATTTTGGAACAGCTGGCATCGGAACTTGATGCCAAGATAAGCGTACAGGAACCTTACGTCGAAAAACTCGGTACCGACAGAAGCGAAAAACTGCGGGAGCGGATCGTGTCGGGATTTGACAGAGAGCTCTTTATCGAGGTTGACGGGATCAAAATTTCCTGTGATACAACTTCTTTTGTTCAGATCAATGCCGATGTAAATGCCAAGATGGTAGCACGCGTTTTGGAATCGCTTGGCATAAAAAACGGCATGAAAGTCATCGATCTTTTCTGCGGATTGGGAAATTTTACCTTGCCGATAGCAAAGACTGGTGCTCACTGCGTCGGTGTTGACATAGTTCGAGCCATGACCGAAAAAGGCATGCGCAATGCGCAAAACAATGCATTGCCTGCACGTTTTGCCGCGGCTGATTTGGAAGCTCCGTTTGAAGCCATGAGCTTTGCTAAAGACGGTTACGATGCCGCAGTAATGGATCCCGGACGCTCAGGAGCGGTACGGGCTGTAACGTATATAGCCAAGCAGAAAGTGAGTAAAGTAGTACTCATATCCTGCAATCCGCTTGCGGCCGTACGTGATCTCAAAACTTTTCTTAATTCAGGCTACGAGATCTCCTCTTGGGGCGCTTTTGACATGTTCCCGCGCACTGCACATATTGAATGTCTGTTTGTGTTGGAAACTTGCAAAAAGAAAGCAAAAGCCTGAACTATATAACGCCAGGGTGCATTAGTTTGCTAGAATTTTCAGACTGTATCCAAAATACTGGAAGAATTTGAGTTTTAAGCGTACGAGGCGAAAGCTATGGTAGCCATCAGAACCACTCATGAAGCATCGTTTAATTTTAAGAATTGGCTTGACGGTCTGAAACTTGATGAAGATGAAAAGCAACAGTTGCACGAAACTTATGATTTCGTGGTTGCCTGTCTTGAGGAAAAGGAAAAAAAACTCAAGGATGCCGACGTCGAACGTGATCGCGAAAACTTTTTAAAGCTGTCTGCAGAAATTGTCTCAGCCATAATGATGCTTAACATGGATATGCTTTCGCTTAGAGTGAGCATCATTTATCCGGCTTTTGAAAATGGTTATATCACCGCAACACAAGTCGGAGAGCATTTCGGACCGGAAGCTCAGAAACTGCTCATGAACGTGCGTGATATGGAGGCGATTCGTTTCCTGCATACCGTTGGAGTAAGCGGTATAGACGAAACCAAGGTCGATAGAGTAAGACGCATGATGCTGGCAATGATTGAGGATGTTCGTGCAGTTGTAATAAAGCTTGGCGAACGCATAGCCGTGATCCGTGCAGCAAAATATGCCGACGATGCCACTCAGCAGGCCATAGCCAATGAAGTTGCGAATATCTATGCTCCTCTTGCCAACCGTTTGGGGATAGGTCAGCTTAAGTGGGAACTTGAAGATCTGGCTTTTCGTTTTCTGCATAAGCAGGAATATAAGGAAATAGCCAGCGATCTTGGCGAACGTCGCGTAGATCGGGAAGCATATATAGAAAATTTCGTCGGGGAACTTTCTTCATTGTTGAAAAATGAAGGAATGAATTGTGAAGTTTACGGTCGTCCCAAGCATATCTACAGTATTTGGCGCAAGATGCAACGCAAGCATCTTAATTTCAATCAGCTCTATGATATCAGAGCCGTGCGAGTGATCGTCGACAAGATCTCAGATTGCTATGCGGCTTTGGCTATAGTGCATTCAAGATGGAAACATCTGCAAAGCGAATTTGACGATTATATCGCCAACCCCAAGGCCAACGGTTATCAATCCATTCATACCGTGGTATTGGGAGACGGTGACAAAACCGTTGAAATTCAGATCAGAACGCGCAACATGCACAATACGGCAGAATTGGGTGTGGCGGCACATTGGAAATATAAGGAAGGAGCAGGGCAGAGCTCGGGAGTGGAGCAACGCATCAATTGGCTGCGCAAGCTTTTGGCCTGGAGAGACGATCTCGTCGAATCCGGCACGCTTATGGAAAAATTCCGCAACCAGGTATTCGAAGATCGGGTTTATGTGTTCACCCCTGCAGGAGAAGTGCTCGACCTGCCAAACGGTGCCACACCTTTGGATTTTGCCTATCAGGTGCATACCATGGTGGGACATCGTTGCATCGGTGCCAAAGTCAACGGACGCATCGTCCCGTTTACCTATCATTTGCATACCGATGAGACGGTGGAGATCATTACTCAAAAAAATCCTAATCCGTCACGAGACTGGCTGAATCCTGAAAACGGTTTTTTAAAAACGTCAAAAGCCCGTGCCAAAGTTCAGGCATACTTTCGCAAGGTGGATTACGGTCGCAATCGCGAAGCAGGTGCCGAACAGCTGGCTTTGGAATGTCAGAAACGCTCGCTGCCTTTGAACAAAGATCAGATCACCGCACTGTTAAATCAGAATCTTAGTCGTTTTAATGTAAAAAAAGCCGACGATATTTATGCATCCATCGGCGCAGGAGATACCGGAGCATCTGCCGTTGCCTCTTTCCTTGAAGAAAAAAGCGGTCACGCCGAACAGGAAGAAAGTGATGATCTCATCAGAAGTAAACTTGAGGAAAAAGGGCGCAGTCAGGCTGGGATTAAAACTCGTCAGGCTTCGGGAGCGGTTACCGTCGATGGCATGGACAATCTGCTTACGCACGTGTCAAGATGTTGCCAGCCGGTCCCGGGAGATGAGATTGTAGGTTTTATCACCAAAGGCAGGGGCGTTTCCGTCCATCGCAGAGATTGCGAGCAATTAAAAAAATTAGCCGCCGCAGAGCCTGAGCGCGTGATAGCAGCGCAATGGGGTAACGTACGCAATTCTTCGTACACGGTTACCATGCATATTGTGGGTCAGGATTACCCGGGATTCCTGCGCGACGTAACCACGCTTATTGCCAATGATCGTCTGAATATTGCCGGGGTAAGATCCAGAGTTGAAAGACAGAAAATGATCAGCATTATCGATGTCGATATTTTGGTGCCTGACATTGCGGTGTTTGATCGTATTCGGGTGAAAATCGCCGCATTGCCCAAAGTTACGTCCGTAGAAAGAATGTAACGGCCGGTTGTCTTAAAATTTAAACTTGGCAGTTTGCAAAGTGCGTCATGCGTCACGAGGCTTTCGGGGCATGATCCTGCAGGCTGTGTTATACTTTTTGACTTGTAAGAAGAAGATCAATCTTTCCTTTTTTGCGGTTTGTCGGCTGTTGCCTTGCAAACAGAAAAGGGGGTACGGATCTGCGTGTCAGGCGGATCCGTGCGAAGGAACGTTTCGGAGAAGTTCATGTCTGCATCCACTGAAAAGAAGTCCGTTGAGACCACTAAAAAACCGGTCAAACTTAT
>CABQMD010000084.1 GCA_902465145.1 uncultured Succinatimonas sp.
CGGCATGTGATCCCCCTAAAATAGGAAAGTACGTCTATTTTAACAACAGAAAAAAAAGCTTTTAAGCGGAGGTTGGCCGGATCCGCCTGCTTTAGATCGCTTCATTGTTTTGTACAATTAAGAGACAAAAGGAGGATTGACATGAGCACTTTCTGCATAGGCGATCTGCACAGCTGCTACGATGAATTCATGCAGCTTCTGGATAAGATATCTTTTGACGAACACAAAGACACGCTTTATCTCACCGGGGATCTGATAGGACGCGGCCCCAGACCGCTTGAAACCGTCAATTTCGTGATGAAATACAAAGATTGCATACATACCGTACTCGGCAATCACGATCTCAATTTTCTTGCAGTACTCTCAAACGAACGCAAGGCCCGTCCCAAAGACAATCTCGGGCCTTTGCTGAATGCAGAAAATTTAAACGAGATAGAAAATTTTTTGCTGACGCGTCCGCTCATAAAGTTTTGTAAAGAAAAAAATTTTGCCGTCTGTCATGCCGGAATTCATCCGCTTTGGGATCTGCATACTGCCAAGAAACTGTCAAAGGAAATCTCCGCAGTGCTTGCCAATCCTCTGCAGCGTTGCCTTTTACTGCGCAACATGTACCGCGACAATCCTTTCGTTTGGAACGATAATTACCGCGGCATGGTTCGCTGGCGTTACATCGTAAACGTATTTACCCGCATGCGCCTCGTCACCGAAAATCTTGCTTTGGATTACGGCCATTCAAACGCGTCTCTTGAAGAAGCCAGAGAAGAAAAACTCTACCCGTGGTTTGATTTCGTTCCGCCTTTGCAAAGACACAGGAAAAACTACAAATTGATCTTCGGGCATTGGGCCGCCTTAAACGCGAAATGTCAGCATGAGAATATAGTTGCGCTTGACACGGGATGTGTATGGGGAGGCAAACTTACGGCCTGGAATGCCCAGGATGGCAAACGAACCGGCGTTCCGTCTGCAGGACATCTGCAACCTTCTGTGAAGATTTGAAAAATGCCGCGTGTTTACGCGGCTTATTCAAATGCACAAAACTAAAGCGTCTGAACCTTTACCACCTTTTTTAAACAGTATACATAAGCGCCGAACAGTACTGCGGCTGTTATAGCCCAGGAGATGGGATAAGTGATCATCAGAGTCTCATAGTTAGGAGCCGACGGATATACGTACCAAAGCCACCACAAACGTTCGCCGCATATGCAGATCATAGCTATGAGCGCAGGGGGCAGTGACCATCCGTAGCCACGCATTGAGTCCGAAAGAGCTTCTATCATGGCGTTGATGAATTGGAACCCCATCACGTAAAACACGCGCAACATGGCTATATCCACCACAGCCTGCGAATCACTGAAGAAAGACAAAAGCCACGGCGATACGAAGTACCCGCCTACGCCTACTACTAAAGAAAGCCCAGTACACCAGCAAAAGGCCACCCAAAAGATGCGCCGGCAACGACTTAAATTGCCGGCACCGAAGTTTTGACCGATAAAGGTGGTGGCAGCTAAACCGAAAGCATTTACGAAGCAATAGAGATTATTTTCAATGGTAAATCCTGCGGCGCTGCCTGCCATGGCATCGGCGCCCAATGAATTGATCGCCACCTGAAAAATAAGATTGGCTATGCCGAAAACCATGCCCTGAATGCCGGCAGGAAGACCTATGGATACGATCGCACGTGCTTTGCGCCATTCAAATTGCATGAGTTTTTGCAATCTTAACTTCAGTACTCCTTCTTCACGCATCAGCATAAACCACAAAAAAGATGCCGAAAGCATGAAAGAGAGCAAAGTGGCGCACGCCACTCCGCTTATTCCCGTATCCAGTACTCCCACGGCCACATAGTTACCCGCAAGATTGAAAGAGCAGGACAAACACAAAGCCCACAGCGGAGTTGCCGTATCGCCTTTTGATCTGAAAAAAGCCGCTTCAAAATTGAACAGCGAAATAAAAGGCATGGCAAAAAAATACCACTGCAGATAAACGATGGCAGGCTCGTGTACTTCCTCAGGAACGGCCATAACTTCCACTATCCATGAGGTAGATGACAATCCTAAGATCATGATCAGGACTCCGACTGCCAAAGCAACCCAGATCCCGGTATACATGGTGTTGGAAGCTTCTTCTTCCTTACCCTGACCAAGATATCTGGCCATCACCACGTTGGCACCTATGGACATGCCCACAAACAACATGACGATAAGAAAGATCACCGAAATGCTGTTGCCAACGGCCGCCATATCGTTACCTGAGGAAAAATGTCCCAAAAAGAACACGTCGGCGGCGTTGTACAACTGCTGCAACATGGAGGTAAGTCCAAGAGGCAGAGCAAACAGTACCATTTTGTTCCAGATACTGCCGTGCAGCATATCCATTTCAACTTTCCTTCCCATACTATTCAAACCTGTTTTAACTTCAATTTTCTTGCTTCATTAGTATTCGTCTGCATTGCCAGTGCTTCAAGCTCACGACTGCGTCTTTTAACACAACGCAGATATAACCACATGATGAACGGGCTTACCAATATCCAGGAGACCGGATAGGTGATGAGCAGGCTCTGAAAATCAGGATGAGCCTTAAATACCGTTACCAGCCACAGCATGCGTTCGCCAACGATAAAAAAAGTCGTGACCAACGCAGGAGGCAGGGAATAACCAAAGCCGCGCATCGCACCTGACAAGACTTCAAAAGGAACGCAGATCACGTAAAGCAGGATCACCGTATACATTCTGACAAGCGCTATGTCAGCAACCGTTTTACTGTCGGTGAAAAGCCAAATGAGCCTGTCACCTGCAAACCACACCACACCGGCCCAAAATATGGTAACTGCAAAATTAAGCGCCATGGCAAAATGCACCACTTGAGAGCATCTTTGCATGTTTCCGGCTCCGTAATTCTGGCTTACGAAGGTGGTTGCGGCCATGCCGAAGGCCATCAGAAAAACATAAATATTAAGTTCGAACACCAAGGCGGCGGCGGAGGCTGCCATAACTTCAGCTCCCAAAGAATTTATGGCTCCCTGTATGACCAGATTGGATATCGAAAAAACCATGGCCTGCACGCCTGCAGGCAACCCGATGAAGATCACGGCTTTTGCTTTGCGTATTTCAAAATGGCAAAGCCTGCTTACCTCAAGCTTCAAAACTCCGTTTTCATTTTTAAGCTTTACAAAGAGAAAGACCGCCGAAAAAAGATTGGCTGCGGAAGTTGCCGCGGCAACGCCTGAAATTCCCAATCCGCACTTTACCGCCGCAAGATCGAGTACGACGTTAACTGCACTTGCTGCAACCAAAGCCAACAGCGGGGTGGCGGTATTACCGTGAGCGCGAAAAAGCGCCGCCTCAAAATTAAAAATGGAAAGAAAGGGCATGCCGGCCATATACCAAATAAGGTAATTTACCGAAAAAGCGTGAACAGTTTGCGGTACTCCCATAAGATCGGTAATGACGGCAGCTCCCAATATTACCGGCACAGCAATGATAAGACCGCTGAAAAATGCCAAAAGCAAAGAAGTGTAAATGGTCAGATTGGCATTTTTAAGATCACCCTGTCCGATATAACGGGCCATCACCACATTGGCACCTAATGACAGACCTACGAACAGACTTACCAGGATCCCGATGATGGGCAGATTGTTCCCCACTGCCGCCATGGCATCGTCGCCTAAAAAACGTCCTAAGACCAAGACATCAGTGGTGTTGTAGATCTGCTGCAACAGCGAGGTTAAGGCAAGTTGCAGCGAAAAGAACAGGATCTTGTCCCAAAGGCGGCCGTGAAGCATATCCATGCCGCCTGAAAACTTCTTCAGCATTTCATTTCCTGAAAAAAACCAAAGAACAGGATTAAGGTCGCGCCGATTTAACCGCGCCGCCAGGTCTCAAATTCATATTTAAGATCTCCTTCGCTGCACTCCTGCACGTCACAGCGCTTGAAGTTCAAATGCTCAAAGCGCGGAAAGAAGGTATCGGCACTAGCAGGTCTCTTATGTACACGGGTAAGGTGCAAAACCGAAGCCTTGGGCAAAGCCTCGGTATACAGCGCGGCACCGCCAATCACCATGACGGAGTTCTCCTGATCCTTGCAAAGATCCAAAGCCTCATCAAGGCTTCTGACCACTGCAACATCCTGATCTTTAAGTCTAGGATCATCCCGATTTAAAGTCGAACTTACGATCACGTTGAACCGCCCGGGCAATACCCTGCCTATGGACTCGAAAGTACGTCTGCCCATGATCACGGGATGTCCCATGGTCACCGCTTTAAAATGCTTGAGATCCGCACTCAGATGCCAGGGGATCTTACCGTAACGACCAATAGCATCATTGTCAGCGACTGCCACGATTATTTCCAAAGGAGGCATATTCAATCCTTATTTGGTAAAGATGAACTCAGGACCGTCTTCAGGCTCATCATCATCAGAAGCGGGAGTCTCCTTTACTTCAGGTTCGGTCCAGATAAATTCCTGAGGTTCATGCTGTTCATTGCCTTCTTGCAATTCACGCGCTTTGACCTCGTCTACGAGATCCTGCAGGGCAAAACACAGCTCTTTGACGCCTGTTCCCTTCATCCCCGAGATCACGAAGCATTTTTCAGGTTTGTTCTCAAGACCGGCGCAGACGGCTTCAAGTACGCTCTGCACCTCTTGCGGCTCTGCAAGATCCGCTTTGTTAATCACCAGCCATCTGGGTTTTTGCCAAAGTTCCTCAGAATACTGTTTAAGCTCCTGCTCTATGGTCTTGGCATTTTTCACTGGATCAGACCCGTCTGCAGGCAGACATTCAACCAAATGCACCAGCACGCGACAGCGCAGAAGGTGTTTTAAGAACTTAAACCCCAGTCCTACTCCGGAAGACGCCCCCTCGATAAGCCCCGGAATGTCTTCGATGACAAAGCTGCGTCCCATGGAAGTTTTGACCACTCCCAAGGAAGGAACGATGGTAGTGAAAGGGTAATCGGCAACCTTGGGACGGGCAGCTGAGACCTGACGCACCAAAGTAGATTTTCCGGCATTGGGCAACCCCAACAAACCTACATCGGAAACTAAAAGCAATTCCAACTTGATCTGACGTCTTTCGCCCGGCGTTCCCAAAGTGCGCTGACGCGGAGCCTGATTGGTGGCACTCTTAAAATGAGTATTACCGTAACCGCGG
>CABQMD010000085.1 GCA_902465145.1 uncultured Succinatimonas sp.
GAAAAAAGGATCGCGTTAAACGATCCTTTTTTACGAATGACTTCATTTAAGGTAATTTCGGACCGTGTTTTGCCTCCCGTGTTTAGGACCATTTTGCTCTGATCGACCTTAAGCGAAGCCCGAATTTAAGCGGTTCGGGCTGATTTTTTACCCTCTTAAAAAATTAAATCTAATAGTGGTTGCCAGTGTATATAAAATATGCTATGCTGGTCTTATCCATGTTTCCATGCCCCTGTGTCTGAGTGTTGCCTTATGTTTTTGTCGAAGAAAACGATCCGCGGTATTGCTTATCTGCATTTAGTTAAATCTGTACATATTGCCGGTCAGAGAAATCCTAAAAAGATTGTGGTTAAAAACTACGGTCGTTACGACAAAGTTGATCCTGAGATCCGTAATGCTTTTGAAGACGCCAAAGCCAGAAAAGAATTGGCAAAAAAATTAGAATTTGAATTAAGGATGAAAGAGCTGACCGGGGCTCAACAGGCCGTCAGTGCTGCACCAACACCTCAGCAGGGCACAGCGGAAAAGCAGGAGAGTAATTTTAATAAAGCCTTGGCATTGAATTACGGACACCTGATGCTAAAAGAGATCTGGGACCGTGAATTAAACCTACGGTATAAACTCAATTACTTGCAACAGCACTTCACCCAAATTGAAGATTGGAATATCAATGATTTGTTGTTTTACCTGTGCTCATTAAAAGTTATCAATCCGTCGTCTTATTTACGAGCCGGTGAGCAGAAAGGAAATTTCTTTTATTGCCCTTGGGCCAAGGTTACCCAAGACAACTTTTACAACGTATTGGACTTCGTGCATTTACACCATGAAGATATTCTGAAGCATGCAGTAAAAAATCATTTAAAAAACAATAAACAACAAATCAAAGTTGCCTTCTTCGACTGTACTAATACTTATTTTGAAACACCTTACAATGATGTGGCCTGGCAAACCATCCGTTTTATCCGTAAGGAAAAAGCACGTCTGCAAGAAGAAGGAAGGCATGCTGAAGATATTGAAAAATATCTCGATTCTGATGAATTTGTACAAGAGCTGAAAAAAGAGCTTGAATCAAGAAAAGATGAAGTTTTGAGAATGTGCGGTTCTTCAAAGGAGGGCAGATTTTCTCTTCCCATTGTTACCGTCGCTCTGGCCATTGACCAAAGCGGGTTCCCTATTGATTGTAAAGTCTTTGCCGGAAATACTTCTGAGCTTAAAACCATTCACCCCATGCTGGAGTCCCTTAAACAGAAATACAACATCAAAGATGTCTATTTTGTCGCTGACAGAGGCCTGAACTCAACTGATACATTAAACGCACTCAAAGAGCATAAGTTAGGATTTGTCGTTGCTCAGAAAGTATCTCATCAGAAGAAAAAAGAAAGAGAGGAAATGCTCTCTCCTGACGGATATCGCAATTGTAATTTCAATGAGTTGGGAGACATTATTTTTGCTCCCGAACAAACTGAATTAGACGAGAATGCATCCCGTTACAAAGTATGCGAACACGAAAAAACGGCTTACATTTCAAATTCGGATCCCGGCGCTGATAACAAGCGCAAGAAAATCACGGTCAAATGCAAAATAGTTTACACATTCAGTCCGGAGCGTAAAAAGCGGGATCTGGCAGAGCTGGATGAACAGATAGCCAAGGCATCCAAAGCCGTCAGTGAACACAAACTCATGGGAAATGTTTACGGAACCGGATGGCGTTCTCTAATAAAAACTAAGAAAGAAGCAGCTCAGAGTAAAACTGATAAAGAGCAATACCGGGCGGTCGATCTCAAAGAAGAGGTAATTGCTGATAAAAAAGCCATTGCCGGGTATGCAGCAATTGTTTATGACGATCCTGTCGATTTGAAAGAAGAACATTTCAACGTGGAAGACGTTTTATCGACTTATCATCGATTGGTTCATATTGAAGATTGCTTCCGTGTGATGAAAAGTACGTTCAGCATCCGCCCTGTACATGTACGACTGAAGGAGCGCATTATTGCACATTGTCAGTTGTGCGTTCTTTCATTGATGCTCATGCGTACTTTACAAACAAAACTTGAAAATAACGGTACACCGATGTCCGCAGAGCAAATAAGTCATACCCTGCGCCAGGCTTTGGTTGTCCCGGTTCCTACAGCAAAGGGAAATACGCAAATGTTTCTGAATGTAGGATTAAATCAGAACTTCAATGCTTATTCCACAGAAAAGCAGGACCGTCGACGCCATGAAGGCAATGAAACCGTTGATGAAGAGAATATTTGGAATAGTTTTGAGAAAGAGCGCTCTTCTCAACCTGACGATCTGGATTCAATTATCAGAGCAGTAGGACTCAAACCGCTTAATGTGTATAACACCATGGCAGAGTTGAAAACTAAACTGGGGCTTAAAACATACCCTAACGAGATCATGCTTTCTCAAAATCACCTCAAATACCTTGAGAAGGTACAAGGTATGCTCTGAAAATGCACCCCCATAAGATAAAACTCAAAATCTGAGCTAAACCGCTTAGATAAGCGGTTTTTGATATTTAATGGTCCTAAACACGGGAAAAAAGGATCGCGTTAAACGATCCTTTTTTACGAATGACTTCATTTAAGGTAATTTCGGACCGTGTTTTGCCTCCCGTGTTTAGGACCATTTTGCTCTGATCGACCTTAAGCGAAGCCCGAATTTAAGCGGTTCGGGCTGATTTTTTACCCTCTTAAAAAATTAAATCTAATAGTGGTTGCCAGTGTATATAAAATATGCTATGCTGGTCTTATCCATGTTTCCATGCCCCTGTGTCTGAGTGTTGCCTTATGTTTTTGTCGAAGAAAACGATCCGCGGTATTGCTTATCTGCATTTAGTTAAATCTGTACATATTGCCGGTCAGAGAAATCCTAAAAAGATTGTGGTTAAAAACTACGGTCGTTACGACAAAGTTGATCCTGAGATCCGTAATGCTTTTGAAGACGCCAAAGCCAGAAAAGAATTGGCAAAAAAATTAGAATTTGAATTAAGGATGAAAGAGCTGACCGGGGCTCAACAGGCCGTCAGTGCTGCACCAACACCTCAGCAGGGCACAGCGGAAAAGCAGGAGAGTAATTTTAATAAAGCCTTGGCATTGAATTACGGACACCTGATGCTAAAAGAGATCTGGGACCGTGAATTAAACCTACGGTATAAACTCAATTACTTGCAACAGCACTTCACCCAAATTGAAGATTGGAATATCAATGATTTGTTGTTTTACCTGTGCTCATTAAAAGTTATCAATCCGTCGTCTTATTTACGAGCCGGTGAGCAGAAAGGAAATTTCTTTTATTGCCCTTGGGCCAAGGTTACCCAAGACAACTTTTACAACGTATTGGACTTCGTGCATTTACACCATGAAGATATTCTGAAGCATGCAGTAAAAAATCATTTAAAAAACAATAAACAACAAATCAAAGTTGCCTTCTTCGACTGTACTAATACTTATTTTGAAACACCTTACAATGATGTGGCCTGGCAAACCATCCGTTTTATCCGTAAGGAAAAAGCACGTCTGCAAGAAGAAGGAAGGCATGCTGAAGATATTGAAAAATATCTCGATTCTGATGAATTTGTACAAGAGCTGAAAAAAGAGCTTGAATCAAGAAAAGATGAAGTTTTGAGAATGTGCGGTTCTTCAAAGGAGGGCAGATTTTCTCTTCCCATTGTTACCGTCGCTCTGGCCATTGACCAAAGCGGGTTCCCTATTGATTGTAAAGTCTTTGCCGGAAATACTTCTGAGCTTAAAACCATTCACCCCATGCTGGAGTCCCTTAAACAGAAATACAACATCAAAGATGTCTATTTTGTCGCTGACAGAGGCCTGAACTCAACTGATACATTAAACGCACTCAAAGAGCATAAGTTAGGATTTGTCGTTGCTCAGAAAGTATCTCATCAGAAGAAAAAAGAAAGAGAGGAAATGCTCTCTCCTGACGGATATCGCAATTGTAATTTCAATGAGTTGGGAGACATTATTTTTGCTCCCGAACAAACTGAATTAGACGAGAATGCATCCCGTTACAAAGTATGCGAACACGAAAAAACGGCTTACATTTCAAATTCGGATCCCGGCGCTGATAACAAGCGCAAGAAAATCACGGTCAAATGCAAAATAGTTTACACATTCAGTCCGGAGCGTAAAAAGCGGGATCTGGCAGAGCTGGATGAACAGATAGCCAAGGCATCCAAAGCCGTCAGTGAACACAAACTCATGGGAAATGTTTACGGAACCGGATGGCGTTCTCTAATAAAAACTAAGAAAGAAGCAGCTCAGAGTAAAACTGATAAAGAGCAATACCGGGCGGTCGATCTCAAAGAAGAGGTAATTGCTGATAAAAAAGCCATTGCCGGGTATGCAGCAATTGTTTATGACGATCCTGTCGATTTGAAAGAAGAACATTTCAACGTGGAAGACGTTTTATCGACTTATCATCGATTGGTTCATATTGAAGATTGCTTCCGTGTGATGAAAAGTACGTTCAGCATCCGCCCTGTACATGTACGACTGAAGGAGCGCATTATTGCACATTGTCAGTTGTGCGTTCTTTCATTGATGCTCATGCGTACTTTACAAACAAAACTTGAAAATAACGGTACACCGATGTCCGCAGAGCAAATAAGTCATACCCTGCGCCAGGCTTTGGTTGTCCCGGTTCCTACAGCAAAGGGAAATACGCAAATGTTTCTGAATGTAGGATTAAATCAGAACTTCAATGCTTATTCCACAGAAAAGCAGGACCGTCGACGCCATGAAGGCAATGAAACCGTTGATGAAGAGAATATTTGGAATAGTTTTGAGAAAGAGCGCTCTTCTCAACCTGACGATCTGGATTCAATTATCAGAGCAGTAGGACTCAAACCGCTTAATGTGTATAACACCATGGCAGAGTTGAAAACTAAACTGGGGCTTAAAACATACCCTAACGAGATCATGCTTTCTCAAAATCACCTCAAATACCTTGAGAAGGTACAAGGTATGCTCTGAAAATGCACCCCCATAAGATAAAACTCAAAATCTGAGCTAAACCGCTTAGATAAGCGGTTTTTGATATTTAATGGTCCTAAACACGGGTAAGATACACATGCTTTTTTTAAATCTCTTTTCAGCTCTAGTCAAAAAGTTTGGC
>CABQMD010000086.1 GCA_902465145.1 uncultured Succinatimonas sp.
ATGCTGAATCTGCATAGAAATTTCAGGAGACAAAAACAGCTTCGATCCGTTGATGGGATGGCGAAAATTTACTCCTTCCTCGGTAACCTTACGCAACCCTGAAAGGGAAAATACCTGAAATCCGCCTGAATCGGTAAGGATCGGCCCCTGCCAATTCATAAACTGATGCAACCCGCCGTGAGCTCTGATCACCTCAGGTCCCGGGCGCAGCCACAAATGGAAAGTATTACCCAAGAGTATGTCGGCGCCTAATTCTTTGATGTGCTCAGGGCGCATGCCTTTAACCGTAGCCTGTGTTCCGACCGGCATAAATGCCGGAGTACGCACCGTACCGTGAGGCAATTCCAAACTTCCCAAACGGGCACGTCCAGATGTTTTTTTAACTGTAAATTTCATTTACTATCCTAAAGTTAATCCTGTTTGGCAATTGCCGAAGGCGGCAAATCCGTATAAGCCTTTTCGTTTTTGGTGATAAACATGCAATCGCCGTAACTGAAGAATTTATAAGCATCTTTAACCGCATGCTCATAAGCTTTCATGGTGTGACTGTAGCCTGCAAAAGCCGCGACCAGCATGATCAGTGTGGACTCCGGAAGATGGAAGTTAGTGATCAACGCATCCACCACACGGTAACGATAGCCGGGGTAAATAAAAATAGAGGTATCTGCAGAAAAAGGCGCGATGGGATCGCTTAAACCGTCTTTTTCAGCTTGTTGAGCAGCACTTTCCAAAGAACGCACGGCCGTAGTTCCGACGGCTATTACCCTGTGACCTTCACGACGTGCCTTCAAGACGGCATCTGATACTTCTTTTGAAAGATGCACGAATTCAGAATGCATATGGTGAGCACTGATGTCATCTTCACGTACCGGCTGGAAGGTTCCGGCTCCCACGTGCAGAGTACAAAAAGCCATATTGATCCCAAGTTTTTTTAGCTCCTGCAACTGCGGTTCGTCAAAATGCAAACCGGCAGTAGGGGCCGCCACGGCACCGGGCTCCCGGCTGTACACAGTTTGATAGCGTTCGCGATCCAAGGGCTCATCCTCACGATCTATATAAGGAGGAAGAGGAATATGACCTTCGGCATTCAAAACATCGAGCACGCTCTGATTGTCCACGGTTTCAATCTTGAAAAGCTCTCCGTCGCGCCCTGCCACCAAAAACTTATGTCCGCCGTTTAAGTTAACGAAAGAACCTGCTTTGGCAGGCTTTGAAGCACGCATATGACAAAGAGCAGAAGACTGGGACAAAATGCGCTCTATTAAGATCTCGACGTTGCCTCCGGTTTCTTTTTTCCCGTAAAGTCTTGCAGGGATCACCTTGGTATCGTTAAAAACGAGAAGATCACCTGGCTTTAAAAAATTTTTAAGATCGTAAAAATGCCTATCCTCATAAGATCCGTTTTCACCGTTTAAACAGAGCATGCGGCATCCTGTACGTTCTGAACTCGGATATTCGGCAATCAGCTCACGTGGAAGCTCAAAATTGAAATCACTGCGTAACATTTTTCTGATCTTTTAACCTCTCTGCACCTTAATTTGCCGCACAACGTGAAAAAATGACACTTTATTGAAACTCTGATACTCAAAGCCGCGGCAATTTTAGCAAAAATTAAGCCTTACAAATCCTGCGACACTATGACTTTGGAAAGCAATTTAAAAACAGCCTCATCAAGCTCTGACGGTTTGCGTATCACCGTACTGCAAGGAAGCAGGGATTTGATGAAGTCGAGTCTTATCCCGATGCCGTAACACTCGATATTTTGAGAAGCCAAATGCTCGGCTGCTATCTTGGCCTGCATCACGCTGTCAGGGATCCCGTCGGTAAGCACCAAAACTATATGTCTTTTACAAGAGGTTTTTAAGGCAGACTCCTCCGCATGCCACAAAGCCTGAGCCAAAGGAGTAGAGCCGCGCGGTTTCTGATCAAAAAAAGCCGCACGTGTCGCTACTTTCTGACCAATAGACAGCGCACTTTCCACCTCGGCATCGCTTCCCGGGAAAAAAGAACACAAAGGAACGATTCCGTCTATTCCGTCAAGGGCTGCGGCAAGGGACAAAGCACAGCGGCAGGCGGCTTCACAACGCGACATATCCTCACCGTCTGAGGCTAACATCGATCCTGACACGTCTACCAAAAGATGCACTGATACTGACAACCCCTGCTCGGTCAAGCGATCATAAAAAATTCTGCTCTCACCTGTTTTCAGGAAGACGGCGCGATAAGGATTTATCCTGTTGCCTGCGATCCTGCCGCCTCCGCGCACCTCAAGCCACGAACTTATTTTCTGCCTTAATCTGCGTCTTAAATTTGATGAGGTATCTGCCAAAGTCAGAAAATTACGGCGCCCGGGACGACAGACTCCGACATCAAATACCCCCAAATCATCGCGCGCGCTTTGCTGGGTATTTCCCAAAGCAGAAACTATCGATGCGGCCTCACACCCGGGAACCAAAGCTGAAAACTCGCCGTCAGTACTGCGCTC
The DNA here is from genome assembly GCA_902465145.1 of uncultured Succinatimonas sp. Lineage (GTDB taxonomy): Bacteria > Pseudomonadota > Gammaproteobacteria > Enterobacterales > Succinivibrionaceae > Succinivibrio. The sequence goes on from CABQMD010000086.1 coordinate 2,486, forward strand.
TAAGGCCTGACACTGTGCCTTAAGTTCATTTCCCATACGCAGTTTGATGCTTTTTTGACTGCTTCTTCTTTTGTTTTTTAATTTTCTTTGATCTGCACAAAAGCAGCCGCCGGTGTTCAGAACTTCGGCAATGGCATCGGCCGTGTTCAGAACTTCAGCCGTATTGCGATCGCTTAAAATCTTAAGACTCAAATGGGAAATCTTTCTTAGGCATTCATGATTAAAACGGCGTCTTAAGACAAAGAATAAAAAAGCGGCCCGGTGCCTTAGGATTTTAAAACGCTGGGCATAACATCCCGTGTAGCACAATATGTAAGCCAGCAACAGTTGCAAAACGGGTTTTTGCAAAGCATCGCGTTCAAATTCATTCCACCCGTTATCAGGGTAAGAACGCAGAAGCTCCAGATTTTCCCAGACACCTATGAACGATGAGCCGATCAATTGCTCCACGCGCGCATCTTCAAGAATATTCAGCAATGATTTTCTGAGAAAATTCCCCTTAACGCTTTGCACTACGCGAAAATCGGTATAACGCACGTGAGATGCCTCGTGCGCAAGGTAACCGTAGGCAAGCCGGGCTTTTAATTTGTCGTTGAGATCGAGTCTCGGGATCACGATTTCCCGACCGTTGGTATAAGCCTCGCTGCCCTGCATGCGCACTTTGACCCCGAAAGCTCTGGCGTAGTTGGTTACAATGATGGGCAAAGCTCCGGCGACGTTCCCTTCCATAATATGCTCCTTAACTTGTATGTTTGTAAGAGCTATTATGCAATGCCGAGATCCGATCTTTTTCCGTTTCAGGCGGATCCCGCCTCGTCTAAATCTTGATTAAAAATCAAGTGTTTTCACTTAATAAAAACATTCACCTATGTTGGTACTAATGTAGACCTGTAGGTAACTGCTTGATTTACATAAGCTCATCATATTTGATGGACTTTTTTATGTCCTTGAATGAGCATATTACTACCTGTTCGCGGCATTCTACGGCTCATTTACCTTCATTATTTCCTTCTTTGGATCAAAGTTGCGTGTTTTTTGGTCCTAAAAATAATGATATAATTAGTACATAATCTTGTTTATGTGTACTAATAAATTTTATTTTGAGCGTACCTGAATCTATACGCCGTGTCCCACGTCCTAGGAATACGGTCGTAATCGACAGCGGACATGACGGCGCTTTACGATTTGCCGTAAGAGCACGGGCAGGAGTTAAATACAACTCCGACGGAAAATCCTTGCCTGTAAACGGGAAGGTGATTGGGCATATCTACAACAATACTTTTGTCTCCTGTGAGGAAATAACTTCGACAGCTTCATCAGGACCTGAAGATCTCTCGTACGGAGCTGCGGCTTTCGTTGAATCTGTTTCAGAGGATCTGTTTAAAGATCTCTGTGCTGTTTTCCCTCTGCAAGACGCTTGTGATTTGATGGCAACGGCAATGGTCAGAGCCACAGATCCAGGTACCAAGTGCCGAAGAATAGCATCCGAATACGGAAGAAACTACATACGTCGTTTCCATCCGGATTGTTATCTGTCTGCTAACCGTTTGGTCAAACTTTTCACTGAGGTAGGAGAAGACGGAGCCAAACGTCGGGCTTTCTATGAGATCAGGATGAAGCGGGTTGAGGCGGATCACCATGTTGTAATTGACGGTACGCTTAAACAGGATACCAGTTATGTCAATTCCCAGTCTGCCTATTCTTTCAAAGCAAGACTTAAAGGTTGCAAGGACGTTTCGGTGATCTATGCTTATGATCTTGAAAAGATGGAGCCTATATGTGCCGAGCTTTTTGCCGGTAATCGTATAGATGCCTGCGCCTTTGCCACCTTGATCAGAGAACGAAACATAAACAAGGGCATCATCGTAGTTGACAAAGGTTTTCCTCCGTCAAAACTGCAGTCAGAATTACGTTCAAGCCCTCAGTTGCATTACTTGATCCCGATTAAGCGCTCTGATGCCAGGATCCAAAATAACGATATGCTCAAGTTTGATAACATTCTGACCGGCATTGACCAACAGATCTCTTATCGCAAGCAGCAAATAAAAGGCGGCCGTTTCCTTTATACCTTCAAGGATTTCTCTAAGGCCGCAAAGGAGCGCCATGATTTCGTAGAAAGAATGAAGAGCGATCCTACCGTCACTTACGAAAAGTTCGAAAAACACGAGCCTCTCTTCGGTGTCATTGTATTTGAATCAGATCAAGATCTGGATCCTTTGACTGCATACCTCTGCTATGAAGACAGATGGCAAATAGAATGCGTTTTCGACAGTTACAAAAACGATGAAAACTTCGATTGCACAAACGTTCAGGGAGATTTCTCTCTGTGGGGAAGTGAGTTCGTTAATTTCATCGCCACAGTACTGACCTGCAGAATGAAACGCAAGGCTCAACGAGCCGGTTTACTCAATGATCGATCGTATAAAGATCTGCTGAAAGATTTGGCTACGGCATGGAGAAAGTCACAGGCACCGTTACCGGTCAAATCTGATGATCGGTATTGGATGTCAGATTACCCGGGAGTTTTTGCTCTGATGGAGGCTTTGGGACTTTCAATACCCGGGGTAAACTCAAAGAAGACTCATTTAGTCACGGCACAGGGAATAGTAGTTCCTGGT
>CABQMD010000087.1 GCA_902465145.1 uncultured Succinatimonas sp.
AGCTATCGCGGCACCTATTTTTGGGAAAATAATAGTTCCACTTGGTGCCGGTTTACACCTTAATTTTTTTGCTACATCTAGCGAAACATAGTTGTTAGCAGTGTACATGAACATTTCATTTCCCTTTTTGTTCATGTCACCTACTTTAAAAAATGGGATTTCACCTGAAGATATTCCTTGCTCAGAAGTAGGGAATCCCCATCCACTTCTAATTTCTGCAACATTACCAATTTCTTTATATTCCACCCCATCAGGACACAGAGTAGCAATCAATTCGTCTAACTTACTCATGCGTCCACCTCAATTTCAGCAATGATTTTGTCAATTTCATTACGTAGTACTTGTTCTCTGGCTACTATTTGTTTTATTTCTGCATTGAGTTTGACGATATCTATTTTTTCTCTGGTATCTTCAGCCTCGACATATTTAGAAACCGATAGATCGTAATTGTTATTAACAATATCTTTATAAGAAGCAAGGTGAGAGAAATGCTCTATATCATCACCTTTACTAAATACATCAACAATGTGATCAATATTTTCCGAGGTAAGCCTGTTATTATTGGTGACTTTGATACATTCTTTTGATGCATCGATGAATAAGGTATTGGTATCGATCTTGTTTTTCTTCATCACCATAATGCATGTGGCAATGGAGGTTCCGAAGAAGAGATTGCTCGGCAGTTGGATAATACAGTCTACAAAGTTATTATCGACTAGATATTTACGGATCTTCTGCTCAGCTCCGCCGCGATACATAATGCCGGGGAAGCAAACGATGGCTGCAGTACCATTCGAAGCAAGCCAAGACAAGCTGTGCATAATAAAAGCCAAATCAGCTTTACTCTTAGGGGCAAGTACACCTGCAGGAGCAAAACGGGGATCATTAATCAAAAGAGGATCATCGTCCCCTGCCCATTTAATTGAATAAGGCGGATTGGAAACGATCAGTTCAAAAGGCTCATCATCCCAATGCTGAGGGCTTTTAAGAGTATCTTCACAGGCAATATCAAACTTGTCAAAACCTACGTCATGTAAAAACATGTTGATACGACACAGATTGTAGGTAGTGATATTGATTTCCTGTCCATAAAAACCGTTACGTACGGCATCCTTACCTAAGATCTCTTCAGCCTTTAACAGCAACGATCCGCTTCCACATGCAGGATCGTAAACTTTATTAATCTCAGTCTTACCAACAGTACCAAGACGTGTAAGCAATACGGATACGTCAGAAGGGGTAAAGAACTCGCCGCCGGACTTGCCTGCATTTGACGCATACATGGTCATAAGATATTCATAGGCATCACCAAAGGCATCGATAGTATGATCTTTGATATCGCCAAGCTTCATCTCTGCTACACCATCTAAAAGCTTTTGCAGAGTTTCGTTACGTTTAATAACGGTAGAACCGAGCTTATTGCTGTTAACATCAAAATCGTCGAACAACCCTTTGAAATCGCTTTCAGCTTCACTGCCTAATGCTGAGTTTTCGATATTTCTGAATACATTCTCCAGAATCTCGTTGAGATGGCAGATGTTTTCTTCTTGATCGGTGTTCTGCTCTTTGTCGTTATCATTCTTATGTCCGAGTTGTTGTACATTGCCAAACAACTGGCTAGGAAGAATAAAAAAGCCCTTTTCCCTGACTAAATCGTCTTTTGCTTCTGCGGCTTCTTCATCGGACATCTTGGCATAGTCAAAGTCTGTATTTCCAGCTTCAATCTCACCTTGATTGATGTAATTGCACAAGTTCTCAGAGATATAGCGGTAGAACATGGTGCCAAGAACGTAATTCTTAAAATCCCATCCATCAACCGCACCGCGTAAGTTATCGGCGATCGCCCAGATAGCACGATGAAGTTCATCACGCTCTTGCTCTTTAGTCAGTTCTGCCATGCTTTTTTATTTTCCTTATCAGGCTTAATTTGCTTAGAACGTGCATAAAAATAGAATAGGAATAACAATTAGCACGTATTAGCCGGTTCTTTTTAAGATATGTAACAGTATACGTTTAACTTATCTGAATTCATCACAAATGATGCGGTTTTACGTCGCATTTTACATAAAATATAAACAAACACCGCGACATTCCTATTTCGGTTATAAACCGAAATAGGAATGTCGTATTTTCAATTGATTTCTGTTTTTTATTCCAACTCTTTCATCTTGATCACACAAGCTTTTCTGCAAAAACAAAATCCGTAGGCGTAGATTTTGTTAACACCGAAGACATCAAGGATCTCGCGGTAATTCTTGTCTTCAATTTGCAAAAGAGCCTGGTTAGCACTCTCACTCATCTTAAGTTCAGAGTCAGCATACTTTACTTCAATGATCACCCCGACATCGCCTGTTAACGAACGAAATACAATGTCAGGATATCCGTCTCCAGACGCAAGATTGGAACGAAAATCCTTAACGGCTTTTCCGTCTGCAAAGATCCCGTTTAAAAATTCGTGATAGAAATTCTCTTTGGGTGCTTTGCTTGCGATGTCTCGCACTGAAACATAGCGCATCAGCAACTCTTCGGTAAGATTTTGCAAAGCTTTTTGATCGCCATTGAGGCAGGCTTTAATCAAGCTGTTTCTATGATTAACAGCCGAAGGATTATTCTGAAAGAAATTCAAGATACGGCGACGAAAGCATTCCCTGATCTCTTCATTCGGAATGCGTACGACATAATTTTCTGAAAAATCCTTATCGTCATGGCCGCATACCGTCAGATAGCCGGTATAAATAAGCAAAGTCCAGAAATCGGCAACTTCATGGCGTTTTAGATCTGCATAACTTAACTCGCGATTTAAAGATACCGTGATCGCTTTGCCGTCTATAAGATCCTGCATCTTGGTAATATCGTCAGAGGGTATGAACTCCATGAACTCTTCAATGACTTCATTACCGCTGGTGTTGATCCAATAATTTCCGAACTTAACTTTCAAGCCGTTTCTTCTCATAGCCGCGGCTTCTTCACAAAAATTTACCGCATCCCAAGGGCAGTACATGCCGCAACCGCCGAATAGGTATCCGTCGTAATTTTTCTTTACCTGTTCTTGATATGTAGAAAGTCCGTATAACTCAAGCATGGATGAGGTTTCGTCTTCAGTAAAGCCCAAAGCTTTGCTAAAGGCAGGATCGGCATCAAACACGGTATTTACCGTAAGATTGTTAAATCCTGTAAAGATGCTTTCTTTGCTCACCATAAGACAACCTGTAAGCACGGCTTTTTGAAAAGATTCATCGGCATCTTTTAAAGCTTCGGATAAAAAAGGACTGAATACATCAAGCATCTCATCGTAATATCCGCATCTTGCTGCCTGATCAAGCGGCACGTCGTATTCGTCAATTAAGATCACAGGCTTTATTCCGTAATGCAATTTGACGAATTTGATGAGATTTTTCAATGAACTGCCGAGCACGTCTTTGTTTTCAGGATCTTTTAGGTAATCGATATCAAGCAATCTTGAGAATTGAATTTTCTGCCGAGATGAAAGCTTGGGACTGTCCAAAAGCTCAGAGTATTTTTCCGCAAGATCGCATACCGTAGCAGCAAAGCGTTTATATGCAGTTACAAAATCATTACCGACGACATTTTTTAGAGTAATGAACAAAACTGGGAATTTACCCATGAATTCAGAGCAGAAATCGGCGTACTGCTCTTTTAAGATTTCGGTACCTGAAAACAGCTTCTGCTGCTGCGATACATCCCCGAGCTTATCTTTGTTTAAAGATAAGAAAGCATCAAAGGTGGTCATGGTAAGCGTCTTACCAAAACGTCTAGGACGAGTAATTAATAGTGCTTTGTTTCCTTTCTGCCCGAATACGGTTTTTATAAACAGGGTCTTATCAACGTAATAGCAGTCATCGGCGCGCAAAGTTTTGAAATTCTGCACGCCGATAGGAATAGGTTGCATTTTCTTACGCCTTTAAACACAAAATCAGAAGCCTTTTTCTGACCAATAGTGCAACAAAGATCGGCTGACTTGTATGATAACGGCAGGAATATTTTCACACCATTACCGTAATGACCTCATCACCGACCAAAAGCACTAACTAGCTACTATCACTTTATATTTGATAAGGTTTTGAAGTTCTTTGATACAAAATTAGAATTTACCATTTCTGCCGACAAGCATGTCGGCACCTTAATTATCAAACACTTTTTCAGTGAAATTTTTAGAGCATCATGCATAACTAAGACAGACATCAAGCCAAAATCAACTCAACGCCTTTTTCATGCACGGCTACAGCAGCATCTTTACTCAGGCCGGTATCAGTGATCACCGTGTCGAATTCTTCAAGTGGAAGCGCAAGATATGTTGCTACGGTACCGAATTTAAGCGAATCGCAAAGCAGGATCCGCCGACGTGAGCTTTTCACCAAAGCTCTTTTTACTGCAATTTTAGCTTCCGAAGATGATGTAATGCCTCTGAGATCCCAAGATGTTGATGAAATAAAAGCCACATCTATACTCAGCTTCTCCAAAGCCATAGCTGTGCTTTCTCCAGCGCAAGCCATATTCTCACGATTTACGGTACCGCCAGTATGTATAAGCTTACAATTTGATTTTCTTATCAATAAATTAATTATGCCGAAATCATTGGTAATCACCGTCAGATCGTCTCTTTGGCAGATCTTCTCAGCAAGAGCAAATGTAGTGGTACCGGCATCAAGATAGATGCACGCATTTTTATTTATAAAAGGAAGAGCTTTAAGAGATATAGCTTCCTTTTGAGGAATGGCTCTTTTTTCATAGTAATCGCGATGAGGTTCTTCTGATAATCTGCTGACAGCTTTTACTCCACCGAACACAGGCTGTAGCAGTCCTTTTTTTATGATCTCCTTTAAATCCCTTCTAATGGTGATCATAGAAACTCCCAATACGTCCGCAAGCTCAGGGAGGCTCATAACATCTTTATTTTCAACGAGTTCTACGATTTTATTTCTTCTTTCAACGGGGATCATATCTTCTTATTGCCTCTGCCGACGGCTTATTAAAGCACCTGTACATGTATATTACACGCACTCACTCTGATATCAAAACATAATCATAAA
>CABQMD010000088.1 GCA_902465145.1 uncultured Succinatimonas sp.
GATTTGGACATACGAGCACCGGTTGCTCCTTTGCGCTCGGAGTTGGGATTACATTCTCAGTGGTTAAACGGTGAGGCTATCGTATGGTTTGAATCTGACGGAGATCACGGAGTACATTCTGAACGCGATGCATGGCGCCTTTTGGATAAGGTACTTAAAACCATGCGTATAAATCCAGGAAAAGTTTCAGCCGATGATTATTCGCTTACTACTGCAGTTGCAGATTTTGACGAATTCGGTGCTCCTTATAATGCAGCTGATATGGGAAGCGGTGCCATGCGTTATCGTCAGGTTTACCGAATACGCATCGGTCGTAACAATTCAGGTGAGCTCGGCATAGCTTCCACTCTTATAGGTTCGATGACGGTATTGCCGCGTACGGGAAGGAATATTGAAAATATTCTGACTCCTATTGAGCTAGAACGTTTCTCCATGGGATTTTCAAATTCAGTGATTCATGTGCTTGAAAAAGCTCATGAGGATGAATTACAGCAACAAGGAGAACTTTCTATAAGTTTGGGACGTGATCATAACAATCAGGAAAGTATTATCGTTGCAGCCCGTTACGAGGATGTTTGGAACGGTTTACGCAATATGTTGCCGCGCTTTGGTTGGCAAATTACTGAATATTCACTTACCAACGGTACGATTAAAGTAGATCTTGATGATCAAGAGGCGGAAACTTATCAAAAACAACATGTAGATTCTTTCGCTTTGGATGAGGAAGAATATGTTTTGCGTGTAGGTGAGGAAAACGGCCGTTGTGTGATCACTTTCTATGATGAAGATGACAAAGCATTGCCTGCTGCAACCGTTGATCGAATTTACAGCGGTTTTTCTCAGGCTTTGTCTCGTGAACTTTCCGTTTCATCAAGTGAAGAAACTGTTGACTGATTGCAAGTTAGTCTCTTATTAGTAAAAAAACCTCGTTTTATCTTTAAAACGGGGTTTTTTGATCCGCACGAAGGAAATTAAAGATCTCTGTTTATTAGTCGTAATTGATTAAGAGATGTTTTGCGGAGATTTAGATGGCACTTTATCTTTACAGTAAAGCTACAGATACGGCTTTGTCTGCATTTAGTCGCAATCAAAATCAGCTTGAGAATTGCTATCTCAAGTTATCCACAGGTCTTCGCATAAATTCAGCAAAAGATGATCCTGCCGGATTGGCAATTTCCGATCGTTTAACTTCTGAAATCAACGGTTATATTCAAGGCAGTCGTAACACTCAAGACGCTATTGCTTTGGCACAAACAGCAGAAGGGGCCTTGGATGAAACCAAAAATATGTTACAACGTATAAGGACATTGGCCATTCAGTCAGCTAACGGAACTAATACGAGTTACGACAGACAGGCGTTAAATGCTGAAGCCAGACAACTGTCGCAAGAGATCTCAAGAATTGCCCGTAAAACGACCTACGCCGGTTCTACTCTGCTTGCCGGAGTTGGGAAAGGTTCTATGCTTAATGCTAAAGGAAGCATTTCTGTTCTAGTTTCAGGACATGCCGGAGATACCATAGAGATCACGGGACTGTCGGCAGGTTTTACCCTTTCTGCAATGTGTAAGCAGTCTAATATCGGTACTGCTGGTTTTGTAAATGATGTAAAAGGGTACAGTTTCGATCTTTCCTCTCAAAACTCCTCACAAACAGTTTTGGGACTTATAGATAACCTTATAGGTCATGTAAGTCTGGTTCAGGGAAATTTGGGGGGAGTGCAAACGCGTTTTGAATCTGTATTAAGGCTTAACGACACGATGCGGAACAATACAGAAGATGCCAGAGCCAGAATACGTGATACCGATTATGCTCATGAAGCTTCGGAGTTATCGCGCTTGTCAATTTTGCAACAGTTTATGCCGATAATGTTTAAACAGATAAATCAAAATCGTTCTTTGATCTTGAGTTTGTTGCAATAGCCTCTGCTTCCTTGGTGTTGTCTCGGTGTTAAGATCTTCTGCCAAGGAGAAAAATATGAAAGCTTTATTTGTAACCGGGACCGGTACAGACATAGGCAAAACATATGTGAGTGCAGCCATTGCCACATGTCTTGTCAAAAAGCATTTGAAAATAGCTTATTACAAAGCCGCATTGAGCGGTGCTTTGAGTACAGAAGACTCTGATGCAGGATTTGTAAATAAACAAGCTGGATTACATCAGGATCCAGCCTCTTTGTTGTCTTTTCGTTACAAAAAACCTTTGTCTCCGCATTTAGCCGCACGAGATGAAGGTAAGTATGCCTCATTAGACAGGATCATTACCGATTTCAAATCACTGGGGGCAAAATATGACTATGTGCTTTCAGAAGGTGCCGGTGGAATTGTTTGCCCTGTAGTTTATGAGCCTTTTGAAAAGCTTTTTTACAGCGATATAGCCAAGGCGATGAAAGCACCCTGTGTGGTAGTGGCAGATGCCGGACTTGGTACCATCAATCATACTGTACTTACAGTTGATTATATGCGTAGCCACAAATTAACAGTTGCCGGGGTGATTTTGAATCGTTATGAAGAAAAATCCGTCATGCATCGTGACAACCTTAAAATGATTGAAGAAATAGCACAGTGTAAGGTTATTGCTTTGCTTCCTTACGGAAAAGCAGAGTTGCAAATGCGTGAAAAGAGTATGGAGGAGTATTTTGGTGAAGTCTGAAGTTCTCTCAGAGTTGATAAGAAAAGATCTCAAATTTGTCTGGCATCCGGCTGCGCAAATGAAAGATTATGAATCTTATCCGCCTGTTGCCGTAGTTCGCGGTGAAGGTTCATATCTCATTACGGAAGACGGAAAGCGCATACTGGATATAGTGAGCTCCTGGTGGTGTAATTTGTTGGGACACTGTAATCAGGAGATTTCCGATGCTTTGGCAAAACAGGCTAAAACCCTTGAACATGTGATTTTTGCCGATCTTACCCATCCTTTAGTCGTGCAGTTGGCCGAAGAGTTGTTGAAAATAGTTCCAAGCGGATTATGCCGTTTTAATTTTGCCGACAACGGATCTTCAGCTGTGGAAATGGCCTTGAAAATGGCCTTTCAGTATCAGGCGCAGTCAGGACATCCTGAACGTATACGTTTTGCCTGTCTTTCAGGAGGTTATCATGGAGAAACAATAGGAGCGCTGTCAGTAGGCAGCTTAGATTTATATTCTAAACTTTATAAACCTATGATGATGGACAACATCCATATCAATGCTCCTGATTGTTTTCGCTGTCATTGCGGATGTAAACGCAACCAGTGTGACTGCGCTTGTTTAGGCGATGCCAGAAAAGTTTTTGAAACTTATGGAAAAGAATTGTGTGCCGTTATAGTCGAGCCTTTGTTGCAAGGTGCCGCAGGTATGCGTATCTATCCTGAAGCATATCTTGCTGGATTGCGCTCTTTATGCGATCGATACGGAGTACTGCTCATAGCTGATGAAATTGCAACCGGATTTGGTCGTACCGGAGAAATGTTTGCCTGTAATAAAGCAAAAATAAGTCCTGATCTCATGTGCTTGTCAAAAGCTCTTACCGGCGGTTATATGCCGATGTCAGTGGTATGTACTACCGACGAAATCTATCAGGCTTTTTATGCAGATTACGGACAACACCGAGCTTTTGTACACTCTCATACCTATGCAGGAAACCCTTTGGCTTGCAGTTGTGCTTTGAAGGTTATCGAAATTTTAAAAAGAGATCATATCTTAGAGCATGCAGCTAAAAAGGCTAAAAGGCTTACAAAGATGTTTTCGTCTATGACAAATGAAGTTGATGAAATAGGTGAAGTGCGACACATAGGTCTCATCCATGCTGTAGAGCTTGTTACCGATCGTCAGAGTAAAAAGGCATTTGATCCTTCCTTGAGGATAGGTTTTCATATTTATCGCAAAGCTCTTAATGCTGGTCTGCTTTTACGTAACATAGGTGATGTTCTTTACTTCAATCCGCCGCTTAATGTTGCCAATGAGGATTTGGAGAAAGCTGTTTTGATCATGAAAACATGTATAAAGTCAGAATTGGCTCTTTACAAAAAAACGGGGACAAGCAGGTAAAAGGAAAGCATCAAACGATGAATTGCAGTTGTCAGACTCTCAGGCCCTTGCTCATTCATCTGATTGGATCTGGCATAATGTCGGATTGTAAGTGATCTACAGATAGTTATCGAATAAAACTGTGAATGAAGGCGGCTACTGCCGGTCATATACATGTCAGGAAACCGACAGTATTATCAAAGCTGCCTGTTAGTAAACATTTGCCGTACGCAGATCCGCATGTACAGTAGTATCGGAGCGGCGGGCTTTTAGCTTTCCGTTGCTCTGCCAAGAATAGTAGCAGGAGCAAGTGGTGCAGGGTGACAAACTATGGCCAGAAATAATAAGAACAATCAAAATGCGGAGCAACGTTTGGAAGCTTTGCAAAAACAGCTTTTGGCAAATAAGGGATCTGCGGAAAAAGTCATTTTGGATCCTGAAGAGCTGTTTCAATTTGCTATCACATTGCAGTCAAAAGCTCGTCAGGTAAAAGATCCACTTGAAAAGGGAAATCTTTATTCTGAAAGTTGTTTTTATTTTTATTTGGCGCAAGAACACGGGAAAAGGGAAGCTGATAAGTTAAGACGTCAGGTTTGCGGAGAGTGGGCCTCCAGGATTTACAGTCATGAATACTGTGATTTTTTGTGCGGACAGGGTGGACTTACTTCTGATGAGGCTACTCATTTTTGTGCTGATGTAATTTCATCACTGCTTGAATTTACTCGTGAATGTTTTTTGCAGGAATTGGGACTAGGGGTATTTATGGTTCCTGATCACGTGCTGGCTGCTTTTTGCGCAATGCGTGATTTTCGTTTTGATGATTCCGGCGGAAAGGAAATGGCAGATCCGTTTTCATTTGTACAAGATCTTTTAGGCAGGATCCAAGGTTGTGATTTTGAAGACAATATAGGGCGGGATCTGTCAGGCTTTTACAGTTGGTGTATGGCAGGAGACGGAAAAGAAGAACCTTTTTTTGAAAATTTTTTCGGGATCCCGTCGG
>CABQMD010000089.1 GCA_902465145.1 uncultured Succinatimonas sp.
AAAATTTTTTGTTTATAAAAATCTTTTGGCGAGTATTAATGAGCTTTTGCTCTTGAAAAAACTTTTGTCAGTCACCATGTAGCAAAACAGCTTGAAGCGCATATTCTGCTTCATTTGAAATTTTGGAGAAATTCAACAATGACTGCTACCGTTCACGGCTTTCAGACTCAGGTTGCCAAGCTTTTGGATCTTTTGGCCAATTCACTTTATTCAAACCGCGAAGTTTTTTTGCGTGAGCTTGTATCCAACGCCTCAGACGCCATAGATAAGTTGCATTTCCTCTCCCTGACTAATCAGGATCTCATCAAGGATGATCCTGAATTTAAGATCACCGTAAAAGCGGATAAAGACGCTAAAACTTTGACCATTACCGATAACGGTATAGGTATGACCTTGGATGAAGCTAACAGCCATCTTGGTACCATTGCAGAATCAGGCACTGAGAGCTTCATGAAGAATCTGACCGGAGATGCCCAGAAGGATTCGCAACTCATCGGACAGTTCGGCGTGGGCTTTTATTCGTCTTTCATCGTGGCCGATCGCGTTACCGTACTGTCGCGCTCCGTAAATGCCAAAGATTCTGAAGGCGTAAGATGGGAATCAGACGGCTCAGGAACCTTTGAATCAGAGAATATAGAACGCAAGGTGCGCGGCACTGAAATCATTCTGCATTTAAAAGACAACGCACAGGAGTTTCTTGAAGAGTGGACTTTGCGCGATGCCATTACCAAGTATTCAGATCACATCAGTGTGCCGGTAATGCTGTGGGTCCAGAAGTTTGATACTCCTGCAGAGAATGCCTCAGAAGAGGAAAAAAAGAACCCCAAATCCCATTTTGAGTGGGAGCAGGTTAACGATGCCAAAGCGCTGTGGACTCGTAATCCTAAAGAGGTTAAACCCGAGGAATACAAAGAATTCTACAAACATTTGTCCCACGATTATCAGGATCCTCTGACTTGGGCTCACAACAAGGTTGAAGGTAGCATGGAATATACTTCTTTGTTGTTTGTGCCAAAAAATGCTCCTTGGGATCTGTTTAACCGCGAGCATCAGCACGGGCTTAAGCTCTTTGTGCAACGCGTGTTCATCATGGACAAAGCCGACGCCTTCTTACCAAATTATCTGCGTTTCGTTTCAGGCCTTGTCGATACCAACGCTCTGCCTTTGAACGTGTCGCGTGAATTGTTGCAGGACAGTTCGGTTACCCGCAAGCTTAAGAAAGCTCTTACCAAGCGTTCTTTGCAGATGCTTGAAAAATTGGCCAAGGACAACAAGGATGATTACCAGAGTTTCTGGGGACAATTTGGCAATTGCTTAAAAGAAGGTCCTGTTGAGGATTATGACAATCGTGAAAGCGTGATGAAGCTGTTGCGTTTTGCCTCGACCGCCAATGACAGTTCTGCAGAAAACGTCTCTTTGGATGATTATATTTCCCGTATGCAGAAGGGGCAGGACAAGATTTACTACATCACAGCTGACAGTTACGAGGCGGCTGCAAACTCTCCTTACCTTGAGACTTTAAAGAAGAAAGGTATTGAAGTCCTGCTAATGTGGCAGCGTGTTGACGAGTGGCTCATGGGCAATGTGTCAGAATATGCGGGTAAAGAGTTCGTCTCTGCCGCAGCCTCCGATCTCAAGCTTTCTGATGAATTGGGCGGAAAGGAAGAGAAGGAAAAGAAAGAGACTGCAGCCAAGGAAAACAAGGATCTTATCGAACGCTTCAAACAGGCTTTGGGGGATAAGGTCAAGGAAGTTGAAATTTCCACCCGTCTTACCGATTCTCCTTCATGCGTGATTTCCGATTCCAATCGCATGATGAGCAATCAGATGAAGCGTCTTTTGGAGGCTTCCGGTCAGAAGTTGCCTGATGAAAAGTTCACTCTTGAGTTAAATCCTGAGCATGCATTGGTCAAGAAAGCTTATGCGGAAATGGATGAGACCCGCTTTAAGAAATGGGCTGAGATCATCTTTGAGCAGGCTTTGCTGGCAGATCAGGGCGGACTTAAAGATCCTTCAAGCTTTGTTAAGAACCTGAACGAACTGTTGATGGGTTAAAAACTTGCATTTATTGAATATGAGGGGGCATAAAGCCCCCTTTTGGCGTTTAACTGGAGAGAACTTCGACGAAAGGATGACGGTCTTGCCTGCCTAATTTGTTAAAATGGACTGATTGAAATCACAGGAGATTTGAATGGCACTTAAAATTGCGATTTACGGCTATGACAGCGATATTGGAAAACTTGTTATTGAGACTATGCAGAATACGCACTTTGAGGTGGATGATTTGTTTCCGTTGTCTCCTCTTAGCGGTGAATTTGATGCCGTGACCTTAAACGGCCGCAATTACATGATCTCGTCTGTTGATGATTTCGATTTTTCAAAAGCCGATCTGGCTTTGTTTCTTACCACTAAAGATGAAAGCGAGCGTCTGGTTCCGGAAGTTCGTGAATCAGGTTGTATCGTTATCGACAATTCAGGATTGTTTTCAGGAGATCAAAAAATCCCGGTAATTCTGCCTGAATTAAATCCTTTTGAAGCCGATTATGCTTTTGACACCAAACTTGCCGTTCCAGCCTGTTCATCAGCATCGCTGATAGCTTTGGCTTTAAGCCCGCTTGACGATGAATTCGGTCTCGAACGCTCCTCAGTTACTGTCTTGCAGTCAGTATCCGAGCAGGGCAGAAACGGTACCGAGACTTTGGCGCATGAAACCGTCAGACTTTTAAACGGACTAGATGCGGAGCATTACGGCTTTGATGCTCAGGTTGCTTTTAACGTACTCTCGCACGTGGGATCGTTGGGGGATGACGGCGTAAGTAACGATGAGCGCCGCATTGCAGAAGAAACCGTCAGAATTTTAGGCAAGATCCAAGGCGGTCTTGATGTAACGGCGATGCAGGTACCGGTGTTTTACGGGCATACAGCTGTAATACATGTGGATCTTAAAAACAGTACGACGCTTGATGCGGTGAAAGATGCCTTTAAAGAGTGCAGCTGGATAAAATTCTGCAATAACGATCTCATTACTCCGGTGGAGAATGCGATTAACGAAAGTCAGCTTTTGGTAACCAGAGTCAGGGCTCACGGACGCAGCGGTAAATCATTCAGTTTTATTGCCATGATGGATAATGCAAGGCGCGGTGAAGCCATGAATGTAGTCGGTCTTGCCGCTCTTTTGACTAGAAAATCCAAAGAACGCGGTTAATTTCCGCTTTTTCCTGTGGTAGTTTGGTTTAAATAATTTTTTTTGGGGTATTTTCATGCTGAGTATTAAATCATTGCTGGTACCAGCTATTTTGGCAGCGGCGGTGGCTTCGGCAATGGCTGCTGACGATGACGGCACTTTTACCATCAATATTCAGGGCCCTGATGAAAGCACGACGGTATTCCAAAATCAGCAGGAAAATGCTTTGCAGGCAAATCCGCAAAGAGCAGATGGCAGCAATGCAAATGCAGAGCGTAGGAACGTAAGTACGCGCCCAAGATCCAGTCAGACTGCATCGTCGTACCGAGTTCCGCGTCCTGCTTCTGAAGTTTTGAATACGGCAAAACCTGTAGGCGCAGCACAAAATACTTCATCATCTACTGCCATGCAGGGAAGCTATACGGTAGGATCCAGCGATACCATGTGGTCGATTGCCACTCGTTATCTTCCGCCTGATCGCAGTGTCAACGAATTTCAAATCGTAGCCTCCATTTACCGTCATAATCCCAACGCGTTTATCGGCGGCAATGTGAACAGATTGCGTGCAGGACGTATATCCATTCCGTCTTTAAGTGAAATTGCCCGTGAAAGCTCAGCTACGGGAAGCGAACTTTTGGAACGGGGAACCATGCAGTTGCCTGCATTGGCAACAACGCAACCTGCCAAGTCTTCAGACCATGCCGCGGCAACGTCAAACGCAAGGCAGATCCTTGACAGAGCCAGTCAATTGCCTTCATTTCAAGCTACCGAAAATCTGGTTAAAAATGCCAGAGCGGAGCGTCAGGCCGAACTTGAACAGCAGACCGCTCTGTCCGTGTCTTCGCCAAGTAGCCAGACAGGGGATGCATCGCAAAACCGTGATCCTTTAACCAAAGCAGCAAACGAAGCCGTAGCCGATGCCCAAGGTGATAAAGAAACATCAAAGCCCTCGTCAGCACAACAGGAGCCCCCGAAGACAACGGCTGTTTCCGCTTCTCCCGCCGCTAATTCTTATAGTTCTGATAATCAAGTTGCGAAAAACTTCGATCCGGATGCTTTGAGGATCATGCTTGAAGGATCTCAAAAACAGATCGATAAACGCATGCTCGATATAAATCAGAAACTTATGGATTCAATCGAGCGTATGCAAAAGGCTAACGAGGCGGTGATCAAGTCGACAGATTCGGCCGTTGCGTCTTTGGCAAAACAATATGACGGCATGTTGGCCGAATTGCAGCAAAACGTAACGGAGTTAAAAGGTGGGCTGGCGGCAGTGGAGCGCGATACTGCCAATATGCGTGAAATGATCCTGGCTAATGATGAGAAATTGGAAGCTTTGCAGGTACGTTTGGCAGACGGAAAATCAGGCGTTCTTCCAGAGAAAAGCGATTATCAGAAATCTTATATTTATCTTATTGCCGGCATAGGTTTTCTGACCTTATTGCTGTTGTCCTTGTTTGTATTCGTGAAGCTGAAGAGTCGTGCCAGCAAACGTTCTTTGCAGCAGGATTTAAGCGAACTTTCTGATGAAAGTACAACTACAGCTGACGATGAGCTTTTGTCAGACACCGTTGCCAAAGAAGACAGCGATGTCCGGCAGGCTTGGGATAAGGCGGCAGCTGAAGTCGCCCGCGATGAGGACGGTGACGTAAATAACGAAGATCAGGCCGATAAAGAAGCCAAAACTTTGTGGAACAAGGCATTGCAGCATGGTTCAGAAGGGGCTGTCGATACCGTCAATCAGGAAGGTTATGCCTCTGAAAAAGCTGGGCACGCTGCATCTGACTCTCAACCACAAGATG
>CABQMD010000090.1 GCA_902465145.1 uncultured Succinatimonas sp.
GTGCCTCTTTTGATCAGTTCAATGGATTTGAAGATCGCGGCGAAAAATTTACGGCAATGTGTGCCCTGTTGTAAACAAGGGAGCTTAAGGTAATGGCAGAAAATAACGCAGGGGCCGGTTTTGATCGATGGATTTTTATTTCGGCAACGCTTTTATTGATTATGAGTGTGATCCTGATCGGCTCGTCGTCGATTATGGAGTCGGAAAAACTTTATCACAGTGATTTTTATCTGTTGATAAAGCACATGATTTCAATAGCAGTAGCCTGCGTTTTAGCTTTTTTTTGTGCCTTGATCCCTTCGAATGTGTTGGATAAACATTCACTTAAGCTCATGATAGCGATCACGCTTATGTTGATCCTGGTATTGCTTATAGGTCGCAGTATTAACGGGGCAAGACGTTGGATAAATTTGGGAGTGGTAAACCTGCAACCGGCTGAGTTTTTAAAACTGTGTTGGATCCTTTATCTGTCTCGCTTTGTATCGCGTCGCGTTATTGAGGTACGCACCAGTATTTTTGGATGTATAAAACCGTGTTCGCTGGTTTTTTTGATAGCGGTGTTATTGCTGTTTCAGCCTGATATGGGCTCGCTTGTGGTGATCGTCGTATTAAGCCTAGGTTTGTTGTGGACAGGCGGAGCAAAATTTGTTTATTACGTATTTTTTTTTGTTGCGGTGGCACTTGCTTGCGCAGTCTTGGTCCTGTTTCAACCTTATCGCATGTCGCGAGTCATTTCATTTATGGATCCGTGGGCAGATCAGTTCGGATCTGGGTATCAGCTTACGCAGTCTTTAATGGCATTTGGTCGCGGCGGACTTTGGGGACAGGGACTAGGAAATTCCATTGTAAAACTGGGATATTTGCCGGAGGCACATAACGATTTCGTAACCTCAATTTTGGGAGAGGAATTGGGATTTGCCGGGGTATGCGTTGTCTTACTCTTGGAATACATCATCATTATCAAGGCAGTAAGACTAGGGTTTAAGATTTTAAGGAAAGGGCCTGTATTCCAAGGATTCGTAGCATGCGGCATAGGATTTTTATTTTGTACGCAGACTTTTGTGAATATAGGAGCAGCTTCAGGCGCGTTACCTACCAAAGGTTTAACTTTGCCTTTGATATCCTTCGGCGGATCGTCGATGATCGTTTTTTGCTGTGCCGTGGCTATGCTTTTGCGTATAGATTTTGAATATCATCACGGACGTATAAACTTTCAGGTTCCTGAAGAAAAAGATGCCGAGGCTAATATGCATGAGGTTATATCGAGATGAGAATACTGATTATGGCAGGAGGTACAGGCGGGCATGTTTTCCCTGCAGTGGCCATAGCCAAACGACTTGAGCAGGACGGTCATGAGATCTTGTGGTTGGGAACGCGCGGACGCATGGAAGAACGATTGGTACCCAAGGCAGGTTTTTCTATCGAATATATTAAGGTAAAAGGGATAAGGCGTAACGGACTTAAAGCCAAGTTGCTTGCTCCTTTTATGATCATAAGAGCCGTGATGCAAGCATTGTCGGTGATCAGTCGTTTCAAACCTGACGTTGTCCTGGGAATGGGTGGGTATGCATCAGGACCTGGCGGTGTTGCCGCAAAAATAAGCGGTGTTCCCTTGGTGTTGCATGAACAAAATGCAGCTGCAGGTCTTACTAATCGTCTTCTGTCCAGGATAGCAGATAAGATCCTCTTAGGATTTCCCGGAGCTTTTACGGGGAAAAATGTCATTAATGTCGGCAATCCAGTACGCATGGAAATTGCCTCTTTACACGATAAAAAACGTTTGATCCCGTCAGGTCCTCTGCGTGTTTTGGTAATAGGCGGATCTTTGGGCGCTCAGGCTTTAAATCGAGAGATCCCCAAGGCCATGGCTTTGTTCGGTAAAGATGAAATTACGATCACACATCAGTGCGGAGCCGGTCGCAGCGCCGAAGTGTCGCAAGCTTATTCTGATTGTTGCATAGGATATGAAGTATGCGATTTTATAGATGACATGACTAAAGCATATACATCGCATGATCTCATCATTTGTCGTGCGGGAGCATCCACTGTTGCAGAATGCGCCTGTGCCGGCATTCCGGCCATTTTTGTTCCTCTTCCGTCGGCAGTGGATGATCATCAAACGAAAAATGCCGATTTTTTAGTATCTCGCGGTGCCGCTTTACTATGCCCTCAGTCACAGCTTAATGCCGAAAGTTTGAGCGCATTGTTGTGTTCTCTGATAAAAGATCGTTCAAAACTTGAGGCAATGAGTGCAAAGGCCAAAGATTGCGCGGTAATGAATGCCGATATTAAAGCTGCGTCAATCATTGAAAGTATTAAAGTTGATTGATGTCGTCTTCAGAAACTGTTTTAACAACTTTATAAAATGGAAAATCATGCAGTGATGAGTTTTTAAAAACTGTCATATAGGCTCAGGTTTAAATACAGGTACTTCGAAAGTACCGACAAAGAACATCGGCAGAGTCAGCTTCAAATGAGGTTGCGTATTCAAAATGCAATCTTAAGATTCAGGTTGTCTTTTGCTGTGTAAAATGTGTGATTTCGGAGATGCCCAATTTGGCAAGCGCTCTGAATCAGTATACAAAGATGAAAACTCCCTTACCTTACTTTTTAAGTAAACTGCGTCAGCAGATAGTAAGAGTAAGTAGCGGAAGTTATCGTCTTAGTCATCTTAGATTGGTAAATTTCCTTCGTCCATGCGGAGGAGAATGTCAACGGGATTTACATGAATCGCAACGAATGTGAAAAATTTGCCGTACCGCTTATGCATAAGATAAAGCGCATTCACTTTATCGGTATAGGCGGAGCCGGTATGTGCGGAATCGCCGAAGTTTTGCGTAACGAAGGCTATCAGGTTTCAGGATCCGATATTGCCGAGAGTGTCAATACCAAAAGGCTGCGCTCCTTAGGATGTGACATTTTTATAGGTCATAAAGCCTCGAATGTAAACGGGGCAAGTGTTGTAGTCGTTTCATCCGCCATTCATACGGATAATCCTGAAATAGAGGCAGCAACGTCATCTCATATTCCCGTAGTTCGTCGTGCGGAAATGTTAGGTGAACTTATGCGCTATCGGTACGGAATAGCTGTCTGTGGAACCCATGGAAAGACTACGACCACAAGTCTTATTGCTTCAATCTATGCCGAAGCAGGACTTGATCCTACTTTTGTGATCGGCGGGCTTTTGAACAGCGCCGGTACCAATGCTCGTCTCGGGCAAGGACGTTATCTCATAGCCGAAGCAGATGAATCCGATGCATCATTCCTGCATTTGCAACCTATGTTAACCGTTGTGACTAATATAGAAGCAGATCATTTGGGAACTTACGGCGGTGATTTCAACCGCTTGCGGGATACTTTCGTGGAGTTTTTACATAATCTGCCTTTTTACGGTGTTGCAGTGGTATGTGTTGATGATCCCAATGTCAGACTTATTTTGCCGCAGGTCGGACGTACTTTGGTTACGTACGGCGTATCAGATGATGCTGAGTTTAAAGTTACCGATTTCAAAGAAAGTGGAATGGGATCCGAATTCACCGTGGAAAGACGCAATGCTGTTCCGCTTAAGATCTCTTTGCCTATTCCCGGACTGCACATGGCTAAAAATGCTGCAGCAGCCGTTGCCGTGGCTGCAGAAGAAGGTATAGCCGATGACATCATAGTAAAGGCATTACGGGAATTTCGCGGGGTGGGGCGCCGTTTCCAGTGTTACGGCGATTTTAAGGTAGGACAAAGAACGGTTACTTTGGTGGATGACTACGGTCATCATCCTACGGAAGTCAATGCTACCATCGATGCAGCCCGTTTGGCTTTCCCCGGCAGAAAGCTCTTTATGGTCTTTCAACCTCATCGTTATACTCGTACCAGAGATCTGTATGAGGATTTCGTGAGGGTATTGCAGAAAACCGACAGATTGGTGTTGCTTGAAGTATATTCTGCTGGAGAAGCTGTTATTGCCGGTGCAGATTCTAGACATCTGGCTCATTCCATAAGAACCATGGGCAAGATTGAACCTGTATATTGTCAGGATGCTTCTGAGATCCCCGCTTTGATTGAAGCTATGTGTGAAGACGGCGATGTGGTGCTGACTCAGGGAGCAGGCAGCGTCACTAAAGTTGCTGCGTCACTTGCGTCACTGTGGAACAGGGTATGACATTATGAAGCGTCAGACCCGCGGACATTTCATTGCCGGTGCAATTTTTGCGTTGGCCGTGGGTACTGCGCTTTGGAATTTTAATTCTGTACTTGGTACATTTTTGGAAAGCGGAAAATCGTTGCCCGTAAAAGCTGTGCGTATAGACGGTGCACTTTCGCATGTGTCACGACGCAATGTTGCTGATACAGTCGGACGTTTGGCCGGCGGACAGAATATTGCGGCTGTGGATACTGAAAAAATCAGGCAACGATTGCTTGAAGATCCTTGGACAGCGCGCGTGGCAGTAAAAAGACGCATGCCGGATACTTTGGTAATCTCTTTAGTCGAACATGTTCCTGCGGCATATTGGAATAATGACGGATTGTACGATGCGCAGAACAAGACTGTTTTAAGACCTGATTTGAGTACTTTTGACACTCCTCTCGTACGTTTGGGAGCGTACCGTGACAATTTGTCAGAAGAGGTTTATCAAAGTGCTGTTGAGTTTATTAAAGTGTTGTCACACAGTAATTACCACATGGTATCGCTGTATCTTGATCAGGTAAGATGTTATACCCTGACTTTGGCATGTGGTACAAAGTTGATTTTGGGACGCGGACGAGAACAGGCGTCGGCCAGATTGCAAAGACTTTTACGTTCTTTACCAAAATCAGGGATCGTGCTTTCTGAAGTCAGTTATGTAGATTTGCGTTACGATGTAGGTTTTGCGGTAGGTCCGCTGAAAAATACCGTTTTAGGAGAGAAAAATGGCGTTCAGTCTGTTTCACCGGAATAAGGAAAGAATTCCTCA
>CABQMD010000091.1 GCA_902465145.1 uncultured Succinatimonas sp.
GACGCCCTTAATCAAAAATATCCAAAATCAACTCTGTAAGGTTCTGGGCAGAGGAAAATGTCTGGTAACACCGCACTCGCCTACCTCCTCAGGAGCACTTGCCCCCTTGGAAATCAGGTAGTCTACTATGCCTTTTACCACATAGTCTGGTACGGAAGCTCCGGCACTTACACCTACGGCTTTTACTCCGTCAAGCCAGGCATTATCTATCTGAGAAGCATCATCCACGAGATAAGCTTTGGCCCCTTCTCGCTCAGCCTCCTCACGCAAACGATTTGAATTTGAAGAGTTTTGTGAACCGGCGATGATCACCACGGATGAAAGTCTGGCTAAATCCCGTACCGCATTCTGGCGCAGTTGGGTGGCATTGCAGGTATCATCCTGACGCGGTCCCTGAATATCCGGATACTTGTGTCTTAATGCTGCAACGGTTTTTGCAGTTTCATCCACAGAAAGAGTTGTCTGAGTAGCAAAAACGGCATTTTTACCGTCTATATGCAAATGTTCAACATCCTCAGGGGTCAGGATCACATGCACTTTGGTAGATGGGCCGTTGTACTGGCCTATGGTACCTATGACCTCCTGATGCCCTTCATGACCTATAACCACGGCATCCTGACCGAAAGTTCCGGCACGATTCATCTTGCGATGGATCCCGGAAACTACGGGACAAGTAGCATCGATGACCACAAAAGCACGAGCCTTGGCTTCCTGTTCTATGTTTATGCTGACACCGTGTGCTGAAAAAATCAGCACGGCATGCTCAGGTACTTCATCCAGACTGTCGACGAAAGTTGCTCCAGACTTTTTAAGATCTTCTACAACATGACGGTTGTGAACCACTTCATGCAATACGAATACTTTTCCGGCTCCGTAGCGCTCCAAAGCTTTTTCCACCACCAAGATGGCACGTTCTACTCCGGCGCACATTCCGCGCTCACGAGCAAGCAACAGTCTGAAACTCACCTTGTACGCTCCTTACCCTTTTTGTCATCTTTACCGAAACAACCGGTGATCACCAATAAAAAGGCTCCAACGCATACGGCTATATCAGCTACATTAAACGAAGGGTAAGACCAAAACCAGCCGTCACCTTTAAGATAGAACAAAAGAAAATCCACTACGTGTCCTAAAAAGATACGATCAAGCAGATTTCCAACTGCTCCGCCCAAAACCAAGGCTATTCCAAGACAGGTAAACGGACGTTTTTTTGATGTGCGCAATAACGCTACTACCAAGGCTAAAGAGATGACGACTGCTATGGCGATGAAAAACCAACGCTGCCATCCTCCCATTCCGGCCAAAAAGCTGAATGCCGCTCCTTCGTTATAAACATGTACCAGACTGAAAAAAGGCGTCACCGCTATTCCCGCGGTATACGCGGGAATATGCTCGACTACCAGATATTTCGTATACTGATCCAAAGCTACAATAAAGAAGCTTAAGAGCAAGAACGCAATTCCGCAGTCTTTTCTGACCAAAGTCATATCAGGCAAAATGCCTCTCTTCACCCTGCTTGGTTTCGATATTCTCCACACAGCGATGGCAAAGTCCAGGATGTGCAGGATCGGTATCTACATCCTCTTCATAGTGCCAGCAACGTTCGCACTTGTGAGCCTTTGACTTGGTAACGCAGAAGGCACATTTTAAGCTTTCTGATACGAAGGCATCAGCAGGAGCTTCTTCATCTGACAACTGCGCTTTTGAAGTGATGAGCAGGAACTTGAGTTCATTTCCTAACTGCTTGAGATCCTCTTTCAAAGTATCTTTTGCGTAAACGGTAAGTTCAGCTTCCAAAGAACCGCCGACAACTCCTGCATTACGGGCATTTTCCAAGGCTCGGTTGGCTTCGCTGCGGAAGGCCAGAATACGATCCCAGTATGCGCTGTTGAACTTTGAATTCTCATCAAGTTCGTTCAAGCCGTCAAACCAAGTGGAGGTGAAAACGAATTCGTCGCGATCACCAGGCATTGCCTCCCAAGCTTCCTGAGCTGTAAATGACAAAATAGGAGCCATCCAGCGGATCAAAGCTTCGGCAATGAGATAAAGGGCACTCTGGCAGGAACGGCGGGCCAAACCGTCGGCCTTGGCCGTATACTGACGATCCTTGATGATATCAAGATAGAACGATCCCATCTGAATCGAGCAAAAGAGCATCAGGGTCTGCACTACCTGATGGAAATCGTAATCTTCATAAGCCTTGAGAATGTTCTTTTGGGTCTGGGACGCACAAGACACTGCCCATTTATCAAGCTCGAGCATGTTGCCAAAAGGCACGGCATCTTTTTTAGGATCAAAACCGTTCAAATTGGCAAGCAGGAAGCGTACGGTATTACGCACGCGGCGGTATGCGTCGGAGGTATGTTTAAAGATCTCCTTGGAAACTGCCATATCCCCAGTGTAATCATTTCCGGCTATCCAAAGTCTCAGCACATCAGCTCCCAATTGATCGATGACCTCAGAAGGAGCAATCACATTGCCAAGTGATTTGGACATCTTGCGTCCCTGACCGTCAACGGTAAAGCCGTGAGTCAAAACCTGTTTATACGGGGCTTTGCCGTTTGATGCACAAGAGAGCATCAAGGATGACATGAACCAGCCGCGATGTTGATCAGATCCTTCAAGATACATGTCGATGTCATGTCCCTTGAACTCAGGACGCTGACCTACGACCGTAAACCAAGTCGAACCGGAATCAAACCATACATCCAGAGTATTGGGATCTTTATGGTACAGAGGAGCCTCCTCAGGACCAATGAGTTCTTCAACACTCAAATCCCACCAAGCCTGAATGCCTTTTTCCTCAACTGCCTTGGCCACTTTTTCAATGATCTCGGAAGTACGCGGGTGGATTTCACCTGTTTCATTGTTAATGAGTACGGCACAGGGCATACCCCAAGTACGCTGACGAGAAATACACCAGTCGGTACGCTGTTTAACCATGGCCTCGATGCGGTTTTGTCCCCAGGCCGGGATCCAACGCACTTTCTTGATCTCATCAAGAGCATTCTTTCTAAGGCCGTTTCCGTCCATGGAAATGAACCACTGCTCGGTAGCTCTGAAGATCACCGGAGTCTTGTGACGCCAGCAATGAGGATAACTGTGAGTGATCTTTACTGCCTTTAACAAAGCCCCTTTGTCGATCAAAACCTCGATGACTTCAGGATTGGCCTTGAGCACGTTCATGCCGGCAAAATATTCAACGTCATCTTTAAAGCAACCGTCAGGTTTGACCGGATTGTAAATTTCAAGTCCGTATTTTACGGAAACATTGTAATCGTCAAGTCCGTGACCGCCTGCAGTGTGTACGCATCCGGTACCGGCTTCCAAAGTCACGT
Source organism: uncultured Succinatimonas sp. (assembly GCA_902465145.1). Lineage (GTDB taxonomy): Bacteria > Pseudomonadota > Gammaproteobacteria > Enterobacterales > Succinivibrionaceae > Succinivibrio. Next base: position 3,339 of record CABQMD010000091.1, read on the forward strand.
GAGCACCTAAAATCACCGGAACGTCAAGATTCAGGAAAGGATGTTTAAAGCGCTGCAGTTCCAAAGTTTTGCCGGAAACACTCTGTCCGATAAAACTCCACTCTTCGATACCGGCAGTCTTCATGACCTCTTCGGCAAGTTCGGTAGCAACAATGAGGCGCTCTTGCCCTTTTTCGCTCTTTACCTGAAGCAGGGAATATTTCAATGCTTCGTTTACACAGATGGCGCGGTTGGCAGGAAGTGTCCACGGAGTTGTGGTCCATATAAGGCAGGAAACGGGACCTGTTCCTTGTGCCTTGAATGTATCTAAAACCTTCTGCTCATCTAAAGCGGCAAAACGCACGTAAATAGAATCGGAGGTGACGTCCTTGTATTCTACCTCAGCCTCAGCAAGAGCCGACTGGCAGTCCATGCACCAGTACACCGGTTTTAAACCGCGTACAAAATGTCCGTTTGCAATTACCGAGCCCAATTCACGAATGGTGGCCGCTTCGGTCTTGTAATCCATGGTGATATAGGGATGCTCCCAGTCACCCAAAACGCCTAAGCGTTTAAAACTCTCACGCTGAGTATTTACCTGAGACCAAGCATACTTACGGCATTCTTCACGAAATTGAGCTGCACTTACCTTAACTCCGGGTTTGCCTACCATACTTTCGACCTTAACCTCTATGGGAAGACCGTGGCAATCCCAGCCCGGGATATAAGGAGAATCGAATCCCGACAAGGTCTTGGATTTGATGATGTCTTTTAAGACCTTGTTTATAGAATGTCCGATGTGGATGTTGCCGTTTGCATACGGAGGACCGTCATGCAGGATAAAGGTATTGCAACCTGCTCGGGCGGTACGGATCTTTTGATAAAGCCCGCGTTTTTCCCAATCCTTCAGCATCTGAGGCTCACGCTTGGCCAAATTGCCACGCATGGGAAAAGCTGTATTAGGAAGATTCAGAGTCTGTTTATAATCTGCCATGTTCTGACCTGTAAATTATGACCTTTGTTTATACATAAAACCTTGCGATAAAATCGCGAACTTTCAAGCATCAAGCGCAACCTGCGCTGCCTGTCTGTCGATAAATAATCTTGACTTGAGTTCGTCAAGATTTTGAAATTTCTGTTCGTCCCGAATTTTTTTAACAAAGGTAATCTTTACCAAAGTACCGTAAAGATCGCCTGTAAAATCAAAAAGGTAAGCTTCAAGCAAATAACGTTTGCGTTCCTCTCTTACGGATGGGCGTACGCCGGCATTGCACATACCTTTAAACACACCGTATAAGGTACTTACCCTGACGGCAAAAACACCTTCTAGCGGAAGACGCAATCCGTGCAACTCCACATTAGCCGTGGGAAAACCCAAAGTTCTGCCCAAAGCATTACCGTGCGCGATCCTGCCGCTCACCGTATACGGTCTGCCGAGAAAATCTGTTGCCTCTTTAAATTTACCCTGCAATAGCAAACTGCGTATATGAGTACTTGAGACCCTTTTCCCGTCGGCTTCAACTCCGTCTACTGACAAAGCTTCAATATTTCTTCTGGCACAAATAGATTT
>CABQMD010000092.1 GCA_902465145.1 uncultured Succinatimonas sp.
CTGTCATAATAAGGATAACGCTCAAATTTAAGTCCGGCGGCCTGAGCTATCTGATAGTGGTTGGCCCAGGTTGGATCTGAAATCCAGACAGTGGTTGCAACATTCTGCTGATGTAAAAAATCAGAACCTATGCGTAATGCACCGGTGCCGCCGGGGCAATGTACGCTTACAGCCTTTCCGCCGTCAACATACTCACTTTCTTTACCAAATATGAGTTCACGAGCGCAACGGCCATACTCAGGCATACCGCCTATAGGAAGATAAGATTTGGTTGTCTCCTCATCAAGCAGGATCTTTTCAGCCTTTTTTACACAATCTAAGATCTGGGTCACACCCTGTTCGTTCTTGTAAACCCCTACACTTAAATTGATTTTATCTGCGCGAGGATCCTTTTTGAAAGCCTCGGAAATACCGAGAATAGGATCTGCTGGGGCTGCCTCAATACGGTCAAAGAACATTCTTGTCACCTTTTTTGACATCAAGAAACGGTAAAAGAAATTTGTTAATACTATATCACGGCTCACAGTTTTTTTTCTTTGAATAAAACGCAGAAAGGTTCAAACGTGCAAAGAAAAAAAATCCCCCGCACCTGGCGGAGGACTGCGAAATCAAAGTATTTTTGAAAGAAATTCCTGAGTTCTCTTCTCCTTAGGATGAGAAAAAACTTCGTCAGGACTTCCCTGCTCAAGAATAATACCCTGATCAACGAAAAGGACGCGATCGGCCACCTGACGAGCAAATCCCATTTCATGGGTTACGCACATCATGGTCATACCCGATTCTGCCAAATCCCTCATGACATCAAGAACTTCATTGACCATCTCCGGATCAAGCGCCGAAGTCGGTTCGTCAAACAGCATGATCTTAGGTTGCATTGCCAACGCTCTGGCAATGGCAACACGCTGCTGCTGACCTCCAGAAAGTTCATCAGGATATGCATGGGCTTTTTCAGCCAGCCCGACCTTTTTCAAAAGCTCCATCGCTGTTTGCTCGGCATCCTGACGTGACTTCTTGCGTACTTTCTCCTGTGCTAAGGTTATGTTGCGCAAAACGGTCATATGCGGGAAAAGGTTAAAATGCTGAAATACCATTCCTACCTCAGCACGGATGGTATTGATATCCACCTTAGGAGTTATGATTTCGCCGTCAATTGTCACGGTGCCTGAAGTAGGCACTTCAAGATAATTTACACAACGCAAAAGAGTGCTTTTGCCTGATCCTGAAGGTCCTATGATCACTACAACTTCAGAGCGATTAACCTTAAGATCAACTCCCTTTAAAATCTGATTTTGTCCAAAACTTTTGTGGAGATCCTTAAGTTCGATCATCACTTCCTGATCTTTTTTTGAATCAATCATCAGTGCACCTTCTTACTGCCGTTAAAACGTTTTTCCAAATAGGAGACAAAACGACTGATAGACAGAGTCATCACCAGATAAATCACGGCAACTGACGACCAAATCTCAAGTGAACCGTAAGTAGAAGCAATAATAAGCTGTCCCTTACGGGTCAACTCTTCAAAACCGATGACCGACACCAACGACGAATCCTTGAGCATGGCTATAAACTCATTACCAAGCTGAGGAATAATACGACGGAACGCCTGAGGAATAATCACGGTAACCATAGTCTGTCCCCAGCTCATTCCCAGGGAACGTCCAGCTTCGGTCTGACCGCGATCGATGGACTGAATACCTGAGCGGAAGATCTCGGCGACGTAAGCACCGGAATTGATAGAACAATAAAAGGATCTATACGGGCACCGATGATCACCGGTAATGCAAAATAGATAATAAAAATCTGCACCAAAAGAGGCGTACCGCGTATAAAATCCACGTAAAGTTTGGCAGGAACTCGCAACCAACCGTAACGGGATAACTCGGCAATTCCGACGAAAAGACCGATCATCACGCCCATGGATACTGCCACAGCGGTAATTTCAATAGTTACCAGTGCACCCAATCCTAAAAGAGGAAGTGAGTCCAACACCAGTTGTAAATCAAATGACATTTTTTTTCTTATAAATTAAAACACAGGTGCGGACACACTTTCTTACGTCCGCACCATATAAAACTATTCTTCAGTACCGAACCATTTTTTGTGGATCTCGGCAAAGACACCGTTTTCACGGATCTTCTTAAGACCGTCGTTCAGTTGTCCCAAAAGATCGCTATTTCCTTTTTTTACAGCAATACCGAACTGAGCAGACTCGGCAAATTCGTTAATTTCAACGTAGTCGTCGTTCTTTTGCGAAGACAAAAAATACTCATTTACGGGACGATCAGTCACAACAGCATCGCATCCTTTTGATTTGAGCTCCATAAAAGCTTCGGCATGAGTATTAAATGCAGCCACATTGCCTGACAGTTTCTTAGCAAAATCAACGCCGGTATTGCCTATCTGACCACAAAGACGGGATTTGCTGAGATCGTCTAACTTCTTAAATTTGCTGGCATTAGATTTTAAAATCACTGCACTTAAACCTGAATTGTAATAAGGCGCAGTAAAGTCTACTTTCTGAGCACGCTCAGGAGTAATGGTCATACCGGCTGCCACCAGATCAAGCTGAGATGTCATGAGAGCGGGGATCAAACCGTCAAAAGGCATGGAAACGATCTCAACTTTGAAACCGGCTTCCTTTGCAATAGCATCGATGATATCGACGTCATAGCCTATTACCTTATTGTTCTGATCACTAAACTCAAAAGGCGCGAAGGTAGGTTCTGTACCAAAACGCAACACTTCCTCGGCGTCTGCGGTCAGCGCTCCGAAGCTAAGCGCGGCGGCTACGGCCGCAACCTTAAAATATTTCTGCATAAATAGCCCTCTGTACATGCTTGAAAACAAGTTTCAAACCGGCAAATTCACCATATCTTAATTATTTTAACAAAGACTAACGCTGAATACCCAGTTTTTTGGGATTAAACCGCTTCGTTAAGCGATTTTTACTTACAACTTCATAGAAATTTTCCCATGATCATGGATTTTGAGATTTTTTTTGCAAATAATTAGATTAGTGAAGACTATCCCGTCTTCGCATTTCCTGAATATTCGGAGTAAAAAGTGACTATAAAAAACGTAGTCTTTGACTTTGGCGGAGTGCTCATTGATTGGAACCCGCGCTATGCCTATAAACAGGTGTTCCACGACGACGAAAAAATGGAATATTTCCTGAACAATATCTGCACCGGTGAATGGAACTCACAAATGGACAGAGGTCGTTCCTTTGATGAGTGCATAGCCGAGCTTTCAGCAGAACATCCTGAATATAAAGAACAAATTGCCATGTGGAAAACCAAATGGGAAGACATGTTAGGCGGAACCATAGCACAGGGGATCGAACTTTTAAACGCCGTTAAAAAATCAGGAAAATACATTCCCTACGGACTTACCAATTGGTCTGCCGAAACCTTCCCCATAGCTTACAAACGTTTTCCCTTTTTAAATGATTTTGAAGGGATCGTGGTATCTGGAGAAGAAAAAATGATAAAACCCGAAAAAGGCATTTTCCTGACTCTTTTTGAACGTTATCATTTAAATCCCGAGGAATCTCTTTTTATAGATGACAAAGAAACCAACTTGGCCACCGCCAGATCCCGCGGAATGCACACCATACTCTTTGCCGATCCCGAAGAAGGGTATAAAAAAGCATTAAAATTGTTAAAGCTGTAAAAAATCTTAAGAAGCTCTTCTTCTTGCCGTTAACTCCATCAAGGAGGATTGTTTTATGTCAACATCCATAGATGCTACTGATACCATGGCTTCGATGCAGATAGCTATGACCAAAAGATCAGAAGATCAACAGGGGCAGCAGGTTCTGTCTTTAATTTCAGGTGCGGCCGCCGTCTCACAAAACGCCATGCAATCTGCTGTTACCGCTAGGCCTTCAGATACGCTGGCAACAGAGGGAGCACTTGGAACGCACATCAATCTGCATGTATGAAAGTACTGCACGGGCTTTGATGTAGAATCAAGCTGCGGTTTTACCGCAGCTTTTTTTATTCTGTTGGAATTGATAAAAATGATCACCCCGGCACAAAACTTTCTGAAAAAAAACAAAATCCCCTTTAAAGAATATGAGTATGCTTGCAAAGTAGACCACGACTTCGGACATCACGCAGCCTCCGAACTTGGCATGGATCCTCATAAAGTATTCAAAACCATTTTATTAAAACACGATAAAACCTACGTCACCGCTGTAACACCGGTTAATGCCATGATCTCTTTAAAAAATGCCGCCAGGATCATGGGACTTAAAGCTCTTGAAGTTGCAGATCCTGCAGAAGCTACACGTATTACAGGTTACGTCATAGGTGGCGTCAGCCCTTTCGGTCAAAAACGCCGCACTTTGACGCTTCTGGCGCAAAGTGCATTGCAATATGACGAAATATTGGTATCAGGTGGACGCAGAGGCTTAAGTGTGGGAGTAAATCCCCAAGATCTCATAAAAGCACTTAACGCAAAAACCGGGGATTTTTTGGATAAAATCGAAGAGTGAATTCCTGCAGGAATTCCTCGTCAAATTTAAAGAGCGCCTTCTTTCTTTAAAAAGGCCTCTATTCCGATCATGGATTCATCGGAAATCACATGTTCGATACGGCAGGCATCGCGCTGAGCTACGTCCGCAGGAACCTTAGCCACATCCTGTAAAAAAAGAGTCAAGATCTGATGACGACGAAAAATACTTTGAGCATGCACCAAACCTTCGGGGGTAAACTCAAGATCACCTGTCGATGCAATGGTAATAAGCCCCTTCTCTTTGAGCTGTCCTAAACCTCTGCTGACGCTGGGTTTACTAAAACGCAACTCATTGGCCACATCTACGGCTCTTACCAACCCGCCGGAAGCTCGTTCTTTCATGATCAAGATGGTTTCAA
>CABQMD010000093.1 GCA_902465145.1 uncultured Succinatimonas sp.
GTGCTACGGCCGTGATTTGGCACGCGGCAAGAAGGTTAATCCCGGTGAGGCAGTCGGTGTTATTGCAGCTCAGTCCATCGGTGAGCCTGGTACCCAGTTGACCATGCGTACCTTCCACATCGGCGGTGCTGCATCCCGTGCCGTCGCTGAATCCGGTGCAACCGTGCGTAACAACGGTACCATCAAGATCGAGAATTCTAAGACCGTTACCAATACCGACGGCAAGGATGTAGTGGTATCCCGTCAGTCAGAACTCTTCGTGATGGATGAATTCGGTTCTGTTAAAGAATCACACAAGATCCCTTACGGTGCCGTTCTCGATGTTCACGAAGGTGATGAGGTTAAGGTCGGTCAGACTGTAGCCCGTTGGGATCCTCATACTCATCCCATCGTTTCTGAAGTACGCGGTTTCATCAAGTTCATCGATATCATCGAAGGCGTTACCGTCGATAAGAAAGAAGACGAAGCCTTGGGTATTTCCTCGATCGAGGTACGTGAACTTGCTGCACGTCCTGCCAACGGTAAGGAAAAACGTCCTTCGGTCAAGATCATCGATGCCAAGGGTAATGACGTGATGATCCCCGGTACCACGGTTGCCGCGCAGTATATGTTGCAGGCAAAGGCCATCGTGCAGTTGCAGGACGGTGCTGAGGTCAGTTTGGGTGACGTAATTGCACGTATTCCTCAGGTTGCCGGCGGTACTAAGGATATTACCGGTGGTTTGCCGCGCGTTGCTGATTTGTTTGAAGCCAGATCTCCTAAAGAACCTGCAATTTTGGCTGAGATTTCAGGTACCGTATCCTTTGGTAAGGAAACTAAATCCAAACGCCGTCTTGTCATTACTCCTGCTGAGGGCGCAACCGATGAATTCGGCAAGCTCATCCCTGAGCATGAGGAGATGATTGCTCTCTCCCGTAACCTCAACGTGTTTGAAGGTGAAACCGTGCAGAAGGGCGAAATGATTGCCGAAGGTCCTGAGTCCCCGCACGATATCTTGAGATTGCGTGGAGTTGATGCCGTAGCCAATTACATTGTAAATGAAGTACAGGATGTGTACCGTTTACAGGGCGTGAAGATCAACGACAAGCATATAGAAGTGATCGTACGTCAGATGTTGCGTAAGTGTGAGATCATCGATTCTGGTGATTCAAGAGAGTATCTCCAGGGTGAAATTGCCGAAGTGTCGCATGTCCGTACAGCTAACGAAAGACTTATTGCCGAGGGCAAGAAGCCTGTAGCTTACCGTCATATCCTCATGGGTCTGACCAAAGCTTCGTTGAGTACCGATTCCTTCATTTCAGCAGCTTCCTTCCAGGAAACCACTCGTGTGCTTACCGAGGCTTCAGTTGAAGGCAAGGTTGACGATTTGCGCGGTCTGAAGGAAAACGTGATCGTCGGTCGTCTGATCCCTGCTGGTACCGGATTCAAGTACCACAAGGAACGCCGCGAAGCTTTGGAACGAGCTGAGATTGCTCACGAACAGCAACAAAACAGTATGTCTCCAGAGGATTTGCAGAAACAGTTGGGCGCTGCTCTGGAGGCGGTTGACGCCAACGGTAATCTTTGATTTAACATGAATTAGTAAAACCCGGACCTGTAAAAAGGTACCGGGTTTTTTTTGCTTCGAAGCATGGCTTAGACTAAAATGAATGCAATTTAGAGGAGAAATTATTATGTCTGATATCAAGGTAGTTTCTACAAAGCAAGCTCCGGCAGCTATCGGTCCTTATGTACAGGGTAAAATTGTAGGAAATTTGCTTTTTGCTTCAGGTCAAATCCCTTTGGATCCTAATTCAGGGGTACTGGTTGAAGGCGGAATTAAGGAGCAGGCGCGTCAGGCTTTATTGAATGTCAAAGCTTTGGTTGAAGCTGCTGGATCCGATCTTAAACATGTGGTTAAAACAACCTGTTTTTTAAAGGATATTGCAGATTTTGCTGAATTTAATTCAGTATATGCAGAATTCTTTAATGAAGAAGCTCCGGCCCGTTCATGTGTCGGTGGCATCGATTTACCAAAAGGGGCTCTCTGCGAAATTGAAGTTATAGCTTCATTATAATTTGGAAAGCGTTGCAAGAGATTGTGATTGTGAATTACGTGATTGTAATAAGAAGTGCACCGACTAATTTGGATCTGCATCTTTTTTTTGCAAACACTCTGGATAGTTTACTTGCAGCAGATCAGAAAATTGCAGCGCTTTTTTTTACTGGTTCAGCCGCTTCCTGCTTGTCAAAAAATCATCAGATAAATTCGGTGCAGGCAAAAATACAGCATCGTTATTTACAGTTCGCTCCACTTGGCATTCCTATTCTTTGCTGTGGTCAGGCTTTCAGAGCACATGGATTAAAAGCTGAAGATTTAGTCAGTAAAGCCGAGTTTTCTGGTAATCTCGAATTAACACAGTTTTTTTGCAACTGTACTGTGTTGGAATTTTAATAGTGAAATTAGTTATTTTTGCGTCAGATCCGGTAATCAAATCAACTTATGAACAGGGAATAGAAGTTGCTCTTAATCTTGCTGAAGCGGAAATTCCGGTAAAGACGGTCATGACGGGGGATTTTTTTCGGGCTTATCAGAATGCTGATGCTGATTCTGTTTTTAGAAAAAAAATAAAGCAATTGGCGTTGTTTGATCTTGAATTGCTTACACCGGAAAATTTAGGTGCTTTGCTCAAAATAAGTGACGGAGTGATGAGCTTTTGATGATACATATCGTAATGTCAAAGCAGGGACTTGAAAACTGTCTTGCATGTTTTGATAGAAATTCAAATGATCAAATCATTTTATTGAACCCGGCCATTTGCAGTGAACACAGTGTTGAGTCCATTCGACAGTCTGTCTTGTGTAAGAACGGTACGGTTTCTCCGCAGATACTTGTGCAAATGCTGATAAAAGCCGGAGGACAAAGCGTTACGTGGTATTGATAAGAATATTTATTCTATACTTTTCAACCAATTGACTTATTAAACAAGAGTTGCATCTGCTTGTTATTCAGCCTTAAACAAAAATTTTAAATATTAATTCTGAATAAAAAACTTTTGTTTCTGCTGCCTTTAACGCGATTTTTTTGCGCTTTGTTGTGAATTTTCTTCATATCTGTTTTAAAATACATCGCCCCTTTGTAAGGGCGAATAGTAAAGTCTGCCCGATTTTCGGGTCAACAGGAGATTTTATTTAGATGTCTACTATTAATCAGCTGGTGCGTAAGCCCCGCGTGAAGGTAGTGGCTAAGAACAAGGTTCCGGCCTTGAATGCCTGCCCTCAGAAGCGCGGTGTCTGCACCCGTGTTTACACCACCACCCCTAAGAAGCCTAACTCGGCAATGCGTAAGGTTTGCCGTGTTCGTTTGACCAACGGTTTCGAAGTTACCTCCTATATCGGCGGCGAAGGCCATAACCTGCAGGAACACTCCGTGGTTATGATCCGCGGCGGCCGTGTGAAGGATCTGCCTGGTGTTCGTTATCACACCATCCGCGGTCAGCTCGACTGCGCAGGCGTGAAGGATCGCAAGCAGGCTCGCTCTAAGTATGGTGCTAAGAAGCCTAAGGCTTAAGCATTATTCTCCCGAGTAAGGCCAAACAACATTTAATTATTCAGGTTTAGTTTTGGAAAACCCTGAAACAAGAGGATATTGAAATGCCAAGACGTCGTGTTGTAGCTCAGCGTAAGATTCTTCCGGATCCCAGATTCGGTTCTGAGCTCTTAGCAAAATTCATCAATGTCGTGATGATGGACGGTAAAAAATCTATTGCCGAAGCCATCGTTTACGGCGCTTTAGACACCATTTCCCAGAAGAGCGGCAAGGATCAACTCGCCCTGTTCGAGGAAGCCCTTGATCATATCCGCCCTGATGTGGAAGTGAAGTCCCGTCGTGTCGGCGGTGCCAACTATCAGGTACCAGTCGAAGTTCGTCCCGCTCGCGGCAACGCTTTAGCCATGCGTTGGCTCGTTGACGCAGCCCGTTCTCGTCACGAAAAATCCATGGCTGCCCGCCTCGCCGGCGAAATGCAGGATGCCGTTGACAACAAGGGTTCTGCCGTGAAGAAGCGTGAAGACGTTCATCGTATGGCCGAAGCCAACAAGGCATTCAGCCACTTCCGCTGGTAATTTTGGAGTACTAATACTATGGCACGCGAAACCCCGCTTAAGTATTATCGCAACATCGGAATCAGTGCTCACATTGATGCCGGTAAAACCACTACTACCGAGCGTATTCTTTTCTATACCGGCAAGAGCCACAAGATCGGTGAAGTTCACGACGGCGCTGCTACCATGGACTGGATGGTTCAGGAGCAGGAACGCGGCATCACCATCACCTCTGCTGCTACCACCTGCTTCTGGCACGGTATGCAGCAGCAGTGGAATGCTCCTTACCGTTTTAACATCATCGATACCCCGGGCCACGTGGACTTCACCGTTGAGGTGGAACGTTCCATGCGTGTTCTCGATGGTGCCGTGATGGTTTACTGCGCCGTGGGCGGCGTACAGCCTCAGTCAGAGACCGTATGGCGTCAGGCTAATAAGTACCACGTACCGCGTATTGCGTTCGTCAATAAGATGGACCGTACCGGAGCTAATTTCCTGCGCGTGGTAGAGCAGATTGAATCACGCTTGAAGGGTGTTCCTGTTCCCGTTTGTCTGCCTATCGGTAAGGAAGATACCTTTGAAGGTGTTGTTGACCTTATCAAGATGAAGGCTATTGACTGGGACGATGCTTCTCAGGGCGTTAAATTTGATTATGTCGACATTCCTGCCGACATGCAGGAACTCGTCGAAGAATGGCGCGGCAAGTTGGTTGACGCTGCTGCCGAAGCCAACGATAAGCTCA
>CABQMD010000094.1 GCA_902465145.1 uncultured Succinatimonas sp.
ACTTTGGTGCTTGAACATACCAACGCGATGGCAGGATGAGATTCAAGGTATTCAAACTCTTCTTTAAGTCGCGACGGTAATGCAATGTCATCTGAGTCCATGATCGCTACGTATTTTCCGCAACTGTGTTTGATTGCGTAATTACGTGCTTTCGCAGGTCCTATATTTTGAGAAAAAACCAAAAGTTGAACACGCTGATCTTGTTGACTTGCTAAAAACTCTTTTACTTCTTTGTCACAAGATCCGTTGTCAACAATAACAAATTCGAAATCATCAAAATCCTGATGAAGAATGCTCTGCACAGCTTCTTTTAAAAGTTCGATCTTGGTGTTATACACCGGCATGATCACGGATACGGCGGGCATATTTCACATCCCCTGCCTACGGCTTTAAAAATATTTCAAATGCGCGTTCAGGGGTAAGTCCCAAAAATATTGAGACTTTGGATGCCAATTCCAAAGTAAAAGGCTTTTCCGACGAACGGCTAAGACGTGAATAGAGTGCAGATTCTTTAACACCGATCCCTTCTGCAAGCTGACCTATGGTCATGCCCTTAGTGACGATCTCCGCTTTTAATAAGTTTTTATTCACTTTAATTCACTGTATCTATAGTTATTGCAATAGTCGCGGATACTATTGATCGATACATAAAAAAAAAAAGCTAATCTTTTTATACTGATTAGTTATTTGACCAACTAAGACAAGCTTTTAATCAAAATAGTTAAAAACAGTAACTAATGACTAACACCATGAAAAAAACCAAAAAAAATCGCTTTTATACAGTGTCCGTACAAGCATCCGACAATGTTTCAACCGTGCCCCCTTATTTCTGACTATGATCAAAAACACGAGAAAACTCACAAAACTGTCTGGTCGATGACCAAAGTTACATGTTTGCAGAGAGAGCCGCTGATACGGATAGTTTTAACTCCGGAGAGTTTGGATGTCGGAGATGCAGTTTCTGTGAAAAACATTTCAGCAGTTAAGGATTCAGGAAGCCGGGCATACGTATTGCCTTAGCCGATCGCCTGCTGCGCTGAAAAGTTTTTACTCAGGAAATTTAAAAAAGAGAAAAAGCGGGAGAAGGATAAAAAAAAGGTCCCCGCATAAGAGGACCTTCATAGATACAGACTGGATTGTCTTTACCTGTTGCCTTTACTTGGCATCAGGATCTTTCATATTGTTGTAGATGGTGGCAATGATCGGACCTGAGATGTTGTGCCACACTGAGAAAATGGCAGAAGGCACAGCAGACAAAGGTGAGAAGTGAGCCATAGCCAAAGCCACACCCAAAGCAGAATTCTGCATACCGATCTCAATTGAAAGAGTCTTGCGCTTATGCAGGCTCAAACCGAAGATCCTGCCCAAGAGATATCCTAATAAGTAGCCAAGGCAGTTGTGCAGGATCACCACGACAAAGATGAGAATGCCGGTTTCTGCAAGACGATCATGGCTTACTGCAACCACAGCGCATACGATGCTGACAATGGCCACCACCGAGATGATGGGCAGGCAGAGTACTGCGTGACGCACCACTTTGCCAAAAAGAGCATTGACCACGATACCAAGTACGATAGGCACGATCACGATCTTAACGATCGACAGGAACATGGCGCTCATCGACACCTCAACCCACTGACTTGCAAATAAATAAATAAGTGCCGGAGTTACGAAAGGTGCCAAAACCGTAGTGCAAGCAGTGATGGAAACGGAAAGTGCCACATCGCCGCGCGCTAAGAAAGTCATGACGTTTGATGAAGTACCGCCGGGGCAGCATCCTACCAAAATCACACCTACGGCGATCTCATCAGGAAGCCCCAATACTTTGCACAAAGCCCAGGCAAGGCAAGGCATGATCACAAACTGTCCTAAGATACCTATAACCACGTCAAAAGGACGAGTAAAGACTTCTGAGAAATCCTTGGCTCTTAAGGTAAGTCCCATGCCGAACATCACTATACCCAAAAGTATGGAGATGTAAGGTGCCAGAAAAGTAAATTCTGCCGGATAGAAATAAGCGATCGCAGCAAACAAGATCACCCACACGGCAAAAGTCTTGCCTAAAAATGCAGAAAGCGCTGCTAAAAATTTAATCACGTTCATTTTTGAATAACCTGTAATAGAAAGGCTTGAGTTAGAGTTTGGGATCCCAGATCAAAATCCAAAACACCATAATTAAGGTTTGTAACCTTTTAAGGAAAAGCAAAGGTCGGTTACCCGCTTTCCTTTATCTCAAACCAAACGCCTGTTCATACGGCGTTATGTTCGAATTTATGCAACACACCAATAAATGTGTTTCTAAACATGCTATATCATAGGCTTTTTTGAGAGCTTGCGCACACTTTTTCTGCAAAAAATTCTCGTTAAAGGCAATTTCATGACTTTGGTTTACAATACTGAACACAAAAAACTTCAGTTAAAAAGCCTCATGACTTTGAGCCTTGGGATATAATCTCAGAAATTCTGATGCCTTGATCACAGTTATCTGCTTTTTAAAAAAGATGCAATTCTAACTGTCATACTCATATGCTTATCTGCATACGGCCAATAGATCATGGTACGGAATGACGGATCACCGTCCTCTGCAATGCAGGAAAACAATATGAACGGAATTTCTAAACTCATCATTTCGATGACCGCGATGGCGGCACTGACACTCTCAGGCTGTGCATCACTACCTGACGGCTCCAAAAAGCCGGTACTTGAAGTAAGCTCGGTTACGACAGCACAAAACTCTGGAGTTAAAGGCTTTGACCTTACTTTTAAGATAAAACACGATTCTTTAGAAGCGCTTAAGATCCGCAAGATCACCACGCTCATTGCCGTAAACGGTAAAACCGTAGCTCAGGGTGAGGAAGAGCCTGACGATCTCGTCGTACCTACCCGCCGTGAGATCTCCGTCGAGCGTTTCATTCCGGCCAATCTTACCCGCAACGTTTCAGGTCAAACCCTGCAGTCCCCGCTTTTTTACGGCGACATAGACTGCACGTTAAAGGTTCAGTTTTCGCGTGATGAGGAAGACTCCTTTAATCCTCAAACCACCTACCACGGGATCATAAATTCAGCCCTTAAAAACCAAGTTTCAGAATAAATAAAGGTATTTCATGGATCAAGACGACAAAAAAAACGCACAGCGTCGCCGTAACAATTCATTTGAACCTCGCCTCGGCACGGCTCAGTTGGTATTCGGGATCATCTACGCCTTCATCTCGGGCATAGGTCTCGTACTGGCTGTCTATACCTTCATAGCCTCAGGACACCAGCATCCCTGGACTCAATACTTCTTCGTACTGCTCTTTGGCATACTTGCAGCCAAAAGCTTCTTTATTTATGCAAGGATGCGCATACTGTTCGTAAACGGCGTACACACCGTAGCCAAAGTAAGTTCAATTACCGCTGAAAAAGGCCTTACCATAGTGCAAGGTACGGTCAAAGCTCCCGATACCCGTGAGGAATTTGAAATCGAGAGCCGCTACGCCGGGATGAACGTGGCACGCGAACTTGAACGCTTTTTAGATGAGCAGCACACTAAAAATCTTCCGGCTTTGGTAGTGGGCAGTCGCGGCAAAAGCTCTCCGCGCGGCATGTTTCTAATAAAGACCCACGCAGGTCATCTTGATCAAAGCCAAATCAACAGTTTGAAAACAGACAGGAAATAACACATGAGCATTTCAAGCGTTAAACAACTGCTTGCTGATCCATCTTTAGTTGGCAGCAAAGTAACTCTCGCAGGTTGGGTAAAAACCCGCCGCGATTCCAAGGCAGGTTTTTCATTCATCGCCGTCAACGACGGCTCCTGCTTTGCCAATTTACAGGTGATCGCCGATAAAAATCTTGAGAATTACGAAAGCGAGATCCTTCGTTTGACTGCCGGTTGCTCCGTGGCTGTGGACGGCACGCTGACTGCATCTCAAGGTAAAGGCCAATGCGTTGAAATCCACGCCGATTCCGTTAAAGTTTTGGGCTTTGTCGAAGATCCCGATTCCTATCCTATGAGTGCCAAACGTCACAGCGTTGAATATCTGCGCGAATACGCCCATCTGCGTCCGCGTACCAATCTGATGGGTGCGGTGATGCGCATTCGCAATGCCAGTGCCTTTGCCATCCACTCATTCTTCCAAAAAGAAGGCTTCCTCTGGCTCTCGACACCGCTGATCACCGCCTCAGACTGTGAAGGCGCAGGAGAGATGTTCACCGTGACCAACTTCAATTTGGATAAGCTTCCCAAAAAAGACGACGGCAAGGTGGATTACTCGCAAGACTTCTTCGGTCGTCACTCCTATCTGACCGTATCAGGTCAGCTTGAGGCTGAAACCTATGCCTGCGCACTTTCAAAGGTCTACACCTTCGGACCTACATTCCGTGCCGAAAACTCCAACACCACCCGTCATTTGGCCGAGTTCTGGATGGTGGAGCCTGAAATGGCCTTTACCGATCTTGACGGTTGTGCTGCAACTGCAGGTCGCATGTTAAAAGCCATCTTCAGCTACGTGCTTGAGCACTGCCGCGACGATCTTGAATTCATCGTACAGCATGTAGACAAAGAGGCTATCAATCGCCTTGAGCACTTTATCAACTCTGAATTTGCTCAGGTCGAATACACCGAAGCCATCGAGATCTTGAAAAACGCCAAGAAGAAGTTCCAGTACCCGGTTGAATGGGGTATCGATCTGCAGTCAGAGCACGAAAGATATCTTGCCGAAGAGCACTTCCACGCCCCCGTAGTGGTACGCAATTATCCTAAGGACATCAAAGCTTTCTACATGCGACAGAACGAGGACGGCAAGACCGTTGCCGCCATGGACGTA
>CABQMD010000095.1 GCA_902465145.1 uncultured Succinatimonas sp.
ACATCTCCTGCTACTTATCAGGCGGCACCTACACCGCGTCCTTAGCCCGCGCCGAAGGTGACGAAAACATCCGCGCCATCTCTCCTCTGGAAGGAGCCCTCATGTGGGTCGAGCTGACCTCACTTGTCAACAACCCGCAGTTAAGTCCTCTGGCAACCGACTTTTTGCAATACGTACAAGATCCTGAAGTTGCCCATACCGTTGCCTTTGCCGAAGGCACTTTCAACCCTGTGGCTCAGATGGGTAACCCCGAATGCTTAAAACTCTTCTCCAAGGAAGAATTGGATGCCATTCAGTACGACTCGTTGGAAGAAGAGATGTCAAGATCGCGTGCCTATGACATAGTCCCCGACTACGACAAGGCTCACGATCTCATGGTAGAGGCTAAACGTCAGCGTTAAAACTCATATCTAGAGCTACAGTTTAAATATCCTCACATTCCTGGCTTGAAGCCTTTTCCCGGA
Source organism: uncultured Succinatimonas sp. (assembly GCA_902465145.1). GTDB lineage: Bacteria > Pseudomonadota > Gammaproteobacteria > Enterobacterales > Succinivibrionaceae > Succinivibrio. Next base: position 465 of record CABQMD010000095.1, read on the forward strand.
GCCTGCTCCGGGATTTTTTTTCCTATGATGCCTTGCACCGTCTTCGGATCTTTTTACAGATCTGACGCACCTTAGCCAAGCAACTTGTACTTTTTTGTGGCATAACCATACAAAATGTTGGACTTTGCAAAAATAATGTTGCAAATAAAACATCATAAAGCTAATTTGAACCTGACAAAGATCACAATTTTTCAGATCTCAACTGCCGTTTTAACGGAACTGTAAAAGGAGATTGGTATGGACATTGGCATGCATATGGGCATAAAAAAAGTAGCAGCCCCGACAGAAGATCTCGGAGCAAAGCTCAAAGCAGGAGACACTCTGCTTGATCTCGTACACGTCTGCCGCTCTTTTGACGGAGTAAAGATCATCAAAGACGTAAACCTCAAGATCAAAAAGAACGAATTCTTTACTCTGGTAGGACCGTCAGGCTCGGGCAAGACCACCATCTTGAAAATGCTTGCCGGTATGGATCAGCCGACCTCGGGAGACATCGTGTTAAACGGTCAGTCAATTTCAACCCTGCCGCCTGACAAGCGCCCTACCTGCATGGTGTTCCAATTTCTGGCTCTCTTTCCGCACATGACGGTCGGGCAGAACATCGAATTTCCCATGCGCATACGCGGAGTACCGCGTGCCGAGCGTGTTTACCGTGCCCAGGAACTCATGGATATGGTCTCGTTGCCTGAAAAATATTATGACAAAAACGTAATGAAGTGCTCAGGAGGCGAGAGACAGCGCGTGGCCATAGCCAGAGCATTTGCATACGATCCTGAAATTTTGCTCTTTGACGAGCCGCTCTCGGCCATCGATGCCAGATTGCGCAAGACTTTACAAAAAGAGCTTAAAGAATTGCATCACCGTAGCGGCAAAACCTTCATCTACATTACCCATTCTTTGGAAGAGGCTATGTACATGTCCGATCGCGTAGGCGTGTTGAAAGCAGGAGAGCTTACTCAGGTGGGAACTCCTGAAGAGATCTATCGTCATCCCAACTGCCGCTTCGTGGCAGAATTCATCGGCGATACCAATATCTTTCCGATAAAACTGCGTCCTCAGGGCGACTACCGATCTGAAGAATTGCCTGACAAACTTTTGAAAGTAACCACTTCAGCTCCGGATTATGAAGGCTATCTCATCGTGCGTCCTGAAAGTCTGCACGTAGTTGACGATGAAAACGGTGCTGACAATGTCATTACCTGCAAGGTAGGCGACGCCTTCTCATTAGGCTCACGCTCGCAATTTCAGCTTATGTGCGGACGCAAGAGCATCACGCTTGAACTGCCCCACGCTCAGGCAGAAAGTCTGCGCGGTTTAAAAGAAGTGAAACTTGGGTGGAATGCTGAAGACGCGGTATTCGTAACCAAATAATTTTCACGCAATGACAAATTGCACGCTTTTCAAATTTGAAATTTTTAAAACTTTTAAAACCTTTAAAAAAGGTTGAACTTTACGCTTTGATCTTTTCAAAACTTAAAAGCTCATCTTGAAACCTCCTTGGGAGGATTTATGAAGAAAATCGATTTACAAAGTCTCAAACAAAGCCTGTTAGAGCTTATTGAAAGCAAGGGCGGACGCTGCGCACTGCCCGTGTACATACTCATGTTACTGGGATTTATCGCCCCTTTGGTGATGGTTGCAGGTTTTTCTTTGGCAACGCCCCATACCTTCAAAGCCTTTCAAAGCTTTACCATTGAAAATTTTACTGCCATGTTTCAAGGCTCGATATGGATATCCTTTGCCTGGTCCATAGGTCTTGCCGCGTTTACCACCGCTGTATTGATCCCGATCTGCTATCCGGTGGCCGTAGCGATGGTAAGAGTATTAGGTCCCAAATGCTCGGCTCTTGTGAGCATACTCTTTGTGTTCCCCATGTTCGTATCGGAAAATGTTCGTCTTTACGGCTGGATCCTTTTTTTCATGAAAAAGGGGATCTTTGACGGCACCATGCAACTGTTAAACGGTCACGGCCCCGACGTACTCTATACCCCGGGCATGACCTTATTCGGGCTTATCTACTCCTACCTGCCCTATATGCTCTTTCCGGTGGTATTGGGAGTTGCCATGATACCGCGCGATCTCATTACCGCGGCAAGAGATCTTGGCTCAAACCGATTCAGAACCTGGCGTGAAATCGAACTGCCGCTTGCCATGCCCGGTGTTTTAATCGGCATGCTTTTAACCTTCGTGCTCTCGGCAGGTGCCATCTCAGAGTCCAAGATCGTGGGCGGACAATCCGTAATGGTAGTTACCAATGAAATAGACATCGCTTTCTCCTACTCACAAAACTGGCCTGCAGGAGCTGCTTTGGCTGTGGTACTTACCGTCATCATCGGTGCGCTTACGGTTTATGCCTTCTCCAAACTCGATTTGGACCGCATCTTGGGAAGATCTTAGGAGGACAATATGGAAAATACCCGTGCATCACGCGCTGCGGCGGATTTTGTAAAGATCTGGACCGTACTGGTACTGCTTTTTATCTATCTGCCGGTACTCTGCGACGCAGTTACCTCATTGTCAAAGGGGCGCTATTTCTCCTTTCCTGTAAAAAAATGGTCGTTTACTTGGTGGGAGAAGACCTTCAACTCGATGGAAATAGGAGAGCTGGTAAGCAATTCATTGTGCATTGCCATAACCGTAACCTTACTCAGCACGGCGATCGCTTTCTTCGGGGCTTTGGCTTTTGCCCGTTTTAACTGGAAAGGCCGTAAACTCTATCAAAAGCTTATTTTGCTACCTATATTCTTTCCGCAACCGGTGCTGGGACTGGCGCTTTTGCTGTGGTTTAACGCCGTGGGGATCCCGCTTTCCTGGCACACTGCAGTCTTTGCTCATCTGGTGTGGATCACTCCGGTAGTCACCTTGGTCATAGCTATTCAGGTTTACGGATTCGATCCTGCACTTGAAGATGCCGCACGCGATCTAGGTGCTAATAAAAAGCAGATCTTTTTTATGGTGACCTTGCCGGTTTTATGGCCCGGTGTATGGTCAGGAATGCTCTTTGCCTTCCTGCTCTCCTGGAGCAACTTCCCGCTATCGCTGTATACCACCGGTATAGATAACACCGTCCCCAAATGGCTGTTCTCCAAGATGGCTGCAGGCTACACTCCTATGGTACCGACTTTGGGAACCTTATCTACCTTAGCTGCGGCAGGAGTGATGATCGCAGGAGGTCTCATCGTATATTTAATTAAGAAAGGACGCGAGCATGCTCACGCATAATTAAACTGATGTCTGAATCGTTGCAAGTCATCGATGTTTTGCTGAATGTTAAAAGACAGTACCTAAGTTCTTATACAGAATCTTTGACACCGAGAAAAGCTCTGTACCGGTACCGCATTTTGATAAAAACGAAATGTCTAGTACCGTGATCAGATGTAAGTTCTGTAAAGTTTTACTTTGGATGATGAGAGGCTGTTTTTACCGGAAATAACTTCAGCTTATTAAAGCCGCTTACGACTGCTTCATAAACGAACATACGGCGCCTGAACCTGACCATAAGTCAGGTTCAGGCGCTCAATCATCAAATAAAAATGAGTTAGAATCAAAAGATGAAATGTTAAGGAGTCAACGGTATGCAGGTTAAAAAGAAAGACAAACTGAACAAAGCAGAACGTCACGCACTGATCCGCAATAAATTAAAAAGCTACCCTGCGATCAGAGTTTCAGAACTTGCTGCCGATATCTCCGTTTCCACCGAAACCATAAGACGGGATCTTGCAGAGCTTGAAGAAGCAGGTCTTATTCACCGTACATACGGAGGAGCATCACGCCCTTTGGAAACAGAGCCTGGGTACAACGAGCGCGATCAACTTTTTTCCCACCAAAGAGAAGCTATTGCAAAACAAGTGGCAACTGAAATCAATGACGGAGAAGTTGTCATAATAGGAAGCGGTGCAACTACCGTCCACGTCGCCATACATCTTGCAGCAAGACGAAAGAATCTCACGGCATTTACTGATTCACCGGTAATTGCCTCAGAGCTTGCTCAAAACCCAACTTTTAAAGTACATCTTTTACCAGGACTTTTTAACGAAATAGAAAAATGCGTATATGGTCCTGAAACGGTAAATTATTTAAACAGGATCTACGCCAATCACGTGATCCTAGGTGCCAGCGGGTTGACTGCAGACGGAGTATCAAATGCCGATCCTGAGATCGCCGAAACTTATCGTGCCATGGTTCACAGAGGTACAGATACTATTGTTGTAGCTGATCATTCCAAAATAGACAAAACAGCAGTCTCAATCTATGCCGAATGGGGAGAAATATCCGAATTGGTAACAGATGTTGAGCCTGCTGATGAAGAATTGATGAGTGCTTTAAAGTTATCAAAAATTA
>CABQMD010000096.1 GCA_902465145.1 uncultured Succinatimonas sp.
TAAAAGAGATCAACCGTCTGCGCTTACTTGCCGGAATGGATGAGTTGGCAGAAAACGACGTTGATAAGAATGATAACAGCACGAACGTTCAGAATTTGTCCGATGCAAAACGTAATAAGTCTGGATTTTTGGCTGGGAAAAAACAAAGTGCCGGTAGCCCCTATAAAAATGCGAACAGTTTTTTAAAACGGCGTGATGCTAAAGAAAGACAATTTGACGAAGATGTTTTCGGTAGCGAAAAAAAACGTTATGGCAAAGGCGGTAGAAGAACAGCAAAAGCTTTTAAAAACGGTAACAGCAAACATTCGTCTTTTAAGAAGAACTATCAAGACAGGTAAATTAAAATCATCCCTCATGTCATGTAGGTACTAAGGCAATTTTAAATTGCCGTTTTTGGCTTTTTGTACCGACAATTTCAGTTCCGTATTTCAATTCCGGAGACGTATTTGTTTTCGGAGTTGCAATTTTCCGTCAGGTGACTGAATAAACTTTCTTGGATTTAACTTACCAGAATAAGGATCCTTAAATCTCATTGTGCATCGCTAAGATGTGAAGAGAATATTTGCAGTGAGAGCTGCTCTTAAGTCCATGTTAAGATCAGAGATCTAAGCATTGCATGCTTGTAATTTTTTGATCGTGTGGTTCAAGATCCGGAGATCCTTGTTAATATGCCCGAAAATGCCCATGTTTTGTTTGACTTCGTATGGATAAGCGATCCGTCGGCTTGGGTTGGTCTGTTTACTTTGGCCGCCCTTGAAATAGTCATGGGACTAGACAATCTTTTGTTCATTGTGCTTTTGTCTCAAAAGCTTCCCCCACAACAAGCGGTTAAAGCTCGTTATATCGGCATTGCAGGTGCTATGATCATTCGTCTTGTAATGTTGGTATTTGCAGCGTACGCAGCTGCTGTGACCATTCCTCTGTTTACGCTTTTCGATATGGATTTTACCGTTCGTGATGTGGTAATGCTGGCAGGAGGATTATTTCTGCTTTACAAAGCTACGGCTGATTTGCATCAGAAACTTGAAGGAAATTCTGAGGAAACGGCAATGACCTTAAGTCGTGCCGGAGGACACTCTCTTATGATGGTCTCAGTGCAGATCATGATTTTGGATGCAATTTTTTCAGTTGATGCCATCATCACCTCCGTAGGCATGACGGAGCATGTCTTCATCATGATGGCGGCGGTATTGTTATCCCTGGCTATAATGACAGCAGCTTCTGGAGTGGTAAGTGCGGTAGTAGCAAGACATCCTACGTTGGTGTTCTTTTGCTGATCGGATTTTCCCTTATCATGGAAGGCTTGCATCTTGAGGTGCCGAAAGGATACTTGTATGCTGCTATCGGCTTTTCAGTGCTCATCGAGATCTTCAATGAGATCGCCAGACGCAACGTATTGGGATTGGGATCCACCAGATCTATGCAAAATCGCGAACTGGCGGCTAATTTGGTGTTGCGTCTTTTGGGATCGCGTTCAGGGGAGGTGTCTTCACTTAAGGAAGCCATAGTGCAGGGAACCGGGGAAGGCGTGTTTAACCAAAGCGAAAAAGATATGGTCGCACGCGTACTACAGCTGCGGGCGATCCCGGTAAAAGCAGTACTTACGGCCAGAAATGAACTTGAATATGTAATGTTGGACGCTCCTGCAGAGGAGGTACTTACCTGTGCTGAAAACTCCGTACATTCAAGACTTATAGCCTGCTTGCGAGATCATCGTGATACCCCTGAAGGTTATGTGCCGCGCGCTGATCTTTTGGCTTTGGGAGTGCAACATAAAGTTTCTCAAGAGGAAATGCAAAAACTGGTAAAACAGCCTTTGTACCTTCCTGAGAGTGTGAGCATTTTGAAGGCTTTGGATGAATTCAGAGCGGCCAAGCAGTACATAGGATTTGTTTATGACGAGTTTGGCAATTTTGAAGGTGTGGTGACCCTTCGCGATATCATGGAGGAGGTCTCAGGAGAACTTCCCGATCAAAGCGAAATTCCCGAAGTGGTTAAATTGGAAAACGGAGTCTTTCGCTTAGACGGCGGAGCAGTGCTAACCGATGTTGCCAGAATCACTGGCTTTAAAGCACCTCCTTCTGAACATTATCAAACCATTGCCGGATTTATTTTAGATTGTCTGCAACGAGTTCCTGAGGTAGGAGAAGTCTTAAGTTTCGGCAGTGCGCGTATAAAAATTTTAAGGGCTGATAAAACTTCCATAGATGCAGTGAAACTTATCTTAAATCAGCGTCGGTGATGGTGTACACAGTCATTTATGAGAATTACGGAAAAACTTGATATTTATGCAGGATCCTGCTATAAATACAGCCGCTTGAAAGTATGAGTCATGTTTGACAACTTTTTAAGTTACGGTTTTGGAGTTTGAACTCCTGATCCGTATAACAACAAGTGGAACTTTATGAAGGCCCATTTTAAAGAGGGCCTTTTTTTTTATAAAAAGTGAGGTGCCGATGGCGGGAATTGAGGAGAAAGTGCGGGAAATTGTGCTGCCTTTCGTGGAGAGTTCTGGACTTGAGCTGTGGGGAATACGCTACCGCGGCGGTCGTGATCATGCAGTTTTGCAGATTTACGTAGAAGGCCCCGAAGGGGTAAGCGTTGATCAATGCGGTGAACTGTCCAATCTCATTTCTCCGGCACTGGATGTCGCAGATCCCATCGGACCTAAATACACGCTTGAAATATCATCGCCGGGGCTTGATCGCATACTCTTTACTGAGGAGCAAGCATCACGTTACCTAGGAAATGTCATAAAGGTTGAACTTAAGATGCCGACTGATGGAAAACGCAAACTGCAGGGATGTTTAAAATCCTGTCAGGACGGTATCCTGAACGTGCAAACCGACGATGATCAGATTTTTGAAATCGCTTTTACCAATGTGTTGTTGGCAAGATTGGTTCCGGTATTTCCTGCCGGAGGCAAGAAAACTTCCAAAAGCACCAAATGAGGTTTTGATAAATGGGTAAGGAAATTATTGCAATCGCTGAAGCTTTGTCCAACGAGCGAGCCATTCCCAAAGATAAGATCTTTGAGGCGCTTGAATTGGCTTTGGCAACAGCCACTAAGAAAAAATATCCTGTGGATATAGCCGTACGAGTGGCCATCAATAAAAAAGACGGTTCTTACGATACGTTCCGCCGTTGGACTGTGGTGGATACCGATGGCGCTTTGGATAATCCTGCTTCTGAAATTTCTTTGGAAGCGGCCAAGATTGATCATGAAGGAATTGCTGCAGGAGATGTGGTAGAAGAGCAGATCCCGTCAGTTGAGTTTGATCGCATTACCATACAGACGGCCAAACAGGTTTTGTCTCAGAAAGTTAAAGACGCAGAACGCGAACAGGTTATTTCCGAGCAACGCGAACATGTAGGACATGTGGTAAATGCTACTGTAAAAAAACAGACTCATGAGATCATGGTTATAGATTTGGGCGGCAATGCCGAATCTGTATTGAAGCGTGATCAGATCATCCCTCATGAAACTTACGGTCGCGGTGATCGTATCAAAGTTTTGATGCAGGAAATAAAAACAGAACCCGGTAAAGGGCCTCAGATCATTTGCACCCGTACTTCACCGGACTTCTTAAGGGAATTGTTCCGCATAGAAGTTCCGGAAATAGGTGAAGATGTGATAGAAATCATGGGGGTATCACGCGATCCCGGCTCTCGTGCAAAAATTGCCGTGCGTTCAAAAGATCATCGCATTGATCCTCGCGGTGCCTGTATAGGTATGCGTGGAGCACGCGTGATGGCTGTGTCCAATGAGCTGGCCGGTGAAAAGATTGACGTTGTGCTGTGGGATGAAAATCTGGCTCAGTACGTTACCAACGCTATGGAGCCTGCCGAAGTATCACGCATTCTTATCAATGAAGACAGTCATTCCATATCAGTAGGCGTTGCCGAGGATAATCTGGCATTGGCCATCGGTCGCAACGGACAGAACGTGCGTTTGGCTTCGGCACTCTTAGGTTGGGATCTTAAGATCATGACCGATACCGAACTAGAGGAAGGCTTGAAGGCCGAGAACTCCAAGATCCTGAATGTATTCATGGACGGTTTAAACGTTGATGAAGAATTTGCCCAGGCTTTAAGCGATGCCGGTTTCAGTTCGCTTGAAGAAGTAGCTTACGTGCCTACCGAGGAACTTACCGCTATAGAGGGACTTGACGAGGAAACGGCTAAGCAGTTACAGCAGAATGCTTTAGCCAGTGTTGAAAAGAAAGCTCAGGAAAAACAGGAAGCCGGTCTTGAAGAGCTTACCAAGCTTGAAGGTATTGATAGAGTACTTGCTGCAAGACTGGTTGCCAAAGGAATAAAGAGCGGAGAGGAGTTGGCCGATCAGGCAATTGACGATCTCACCGACATCGAAGGTCTTGATGAAAAGAAGGCCGGCGAAATCATCATGGCGGCAAGAAATGAATACTGGTTTAAAGATCAGTCAGAAGCCGTCGCTAAAAAATAATCAGAGGTGCACCGAATATGAGTGAAGCAAAAAAAGAAAACAATCAGAAAACTTCGATGCGCATGTCTCTTTCCAAAAAGACTCACAGCACGCTGACCATGCAAGGCAGCGGCGGTCGCACCAAAAAAATTCAGGTTGAAGTGCGTAAACGTAAAATTATCGATCCTGCTGAAATAGCCGCTAAAAAGGCGCGCGAGGCTGAGGAAAAAGCAAGAGCTGAAGAGGAGGCTCGTTTGGCTGCTCAGAAGGCAGCCGAGGAAGCTAGAAAAGCTGCTGAGGAAAAGCTTAAAGCTGAAGAAGCCCGACG
>CABQMD010000097.1 GCA_902465145.1 uncultured Succinatimonas sp.
TATATTGAATGTCAGAAATAAATATATAGATTTGTCTTTAGCCGATTTGTATGGAAAAAATTATTTTATTTATAATGATTTGGTAAAAGCTCATCAAGCAAATGATGAAGCAGTTATTGCGGCATATGGGTGGAACAAAGATATCAAAGAAAAAGAAATTGTTACGAACTTGATATTAATGTACACTAAAAAAATTGCAGATTTAGATGCAAAGTAATGTTTTTTTAAGGCATGCTACTGTTGTGATTTTTTAGATAGTTTGACGTAATATAAACGATCTATTTAATAGAATAGAAGCTAAAACTCCCTTTGTATCCAAAATAACAAAGGGATAATTATATTTAAAGTGGTATACGAAATAGTAGCTTTCTAAAAATCACTTGCGCGAGTTAATAGTTTTCACATCGCGTAAAGGTTTACCTACATAGATTTGACGAGGACGCCCCAAACGGGAATCTGAAATTGACTGCATTTCATTCCAGTGCGAGATCCAACCTATGGTACGGGCCAGAGCAAAGATCACGGTGAACATTGAAGTAGGGATCCCGATGGCATTTAAAATGATACCGGAATAAAAATCTACATTAGGATAGAGATGACGTTCTACGAAATATTCATCGTGTAAAGCGATCTTTTCAAGCTCGGTAGCTACCTTCAACGCAGGGTTGTCAGTGATGTGCAATTCATCCAGGACTTCGTGGCAGGTATCGCGCATGACCAAGGCACGAGGATCGAAGGTTTTATATACACGGTGACCGAAACCGAACAGTCTGAAAGGATCATTCTTGTCCTTGGCTCTTGCGATGTATTCGGGAATATGATCAACAGAGCCTATCTGCTGCAACATACGTAAGCATGCTTCATTGGCTCCGCCGTGTGCAGGTCCCCACAAGGAAGCAATACCTGCGGCAATACAAGCATAAGGGTTGGCTCCTGAAGATCCTGCCAAACGAACCGATGAGGTTGAGGCATTTTGTTCGTGATCTGCATGCAGGATAAAAATACGATCCAGCGCTTTTGCAATTACCGGATTGACTTTGTATTTTTCACACGGGGTGGCGAACATCATGTGCAGGAAATTTTCCGCATAGCTAAGATCGTTACGCGGATAAACGAAAGGCTGACCTATGGAATATTTATAAGACATGGCAGCCAGAGTAGGCATCTTTGCAATTAAGCGTTGCATGGTCAGTTCGCGTAATTGCGGATCGTAAATATCCATGCTGTCATGATAGAAAGCCGAAAGAGCACCGGCCACACCGCAAAGTACTGCCATAGGGTGGCTGTCGCGGCGGAAAGCCTGGAACAGCGATTCCATCTGCGTGTGAACCAGAGAATGGTGACGGATACGGTTTTCAAAATCCTTATATTGAGTTTTGGTAGGTAGATCGCCTTTAAACAGCAGGTAGCAAACCTGCAGATAGTTGGTCTTTACCGCCAGCTGATCAATAGGATATCCGCGGTATAACAATATTCCTTTGTTGCCGTCGATGAAGGTTATTCTCGACATGCAGGATGCCGTGGACACAAACCCAGGATCGTAGGTGAAATATCCTTGCTTACCAAGAGCACGGATATCGATCACTTCCGGGCCCATATTGCCTTTGAGTATGGGCAGTTTGATGGGATCCCTGCCGGGAATGTTAAGTACGGCAAAGCCGGTTTGAGAAGGTAAATCGTTTTGTTCTGTCATAACGTGCTCTGAAAATTGAAAGAATTCAAAGTTATGGTTTTAATATATCTAACCTGCAGACTTTTCCAAATTCTGCAGTCTTTGCAGGTAATTTGCACAAATAAGGGGCAATCACGGCAAATGCATACGGCTTTTCCTCGGAAACTGCAGAGTCTTGCGAAAAACCATGTGATTCTCTAGAGTAGCAACTGATTTTTGATGAAAGCGTTGTTTGACGTCTTCTTTTATGTAAACACGGGCGGATTTATCCTAGGGATATAAGCCGTTTTACAAATAAATTTTTAGCTTATGGATTGTTCCGACAATGGATAAAAGGATACTTTTGACCGAGTGCTCTGATGCTACCGGTTTGATTGCAAAAATTACTGATGCTTGCTTTGTTCACAATTTAAACGTAATAAGGCAGGATCAGTTTGCCTCGGCTGAAGACGGAAAATTCTTTATGCGCTCTGTCTTAGAAGGAGATTTTAAGGACGGTGAAAAGATCATCGAGGAGATAAAAAAACGTCTGCCTGAAGGTGCCAAGGTTTCTTTAAACGACACACGCCGCCGCCGTCTTTGCGTGCTGGTAACCCGTGAAGCTCACTGCCTGGGCGAATTGCTCATGAAATCCTATTCAGGAGCTCTTAATGCCGATATTGTTTCGGTTATAGGAAATCATGACGATTTAGGCGGATTGGCTGCAAAGTTTAACGTGCCGTTTACCTGCTTTGAAAATGCTGACTATACGCGTGAGGAGCAGGAGAAATTGATTTTGGATGCCATTGACAAGAGCAAGCCTGATCTGGTGATCCTTGCCAAATATATGCGTATTTTGTCACCAAAATTCATCCGTCATTTCAGAATGGGAACTTTGGTAAACATTCACCATTCATTCTTGCCTGCTTTCATGGGGGCCAAACCTTATTATCAGGCATTTACTCGCGGAGTGAAGCTTATAGGCGCAACTGCGCATTTTGTTACCGACAACCTCGACGAAGGTCCCATCATCGAGCAGGATGTCATTAAGGTTAATCATCGTTACGATCCTGAAACCTTGGCCAAGGCAGGACACGATGTTGAGCAGATGGTGTTGTTGCGTGCCGTTAACAAGATCTTAGATGACAAGGTCTTTGTTCACGGCAATAAGACAGTGGTGTTTTAACCTTTTAATTTGTCGATAAAAAGAAGGCGGGCTTCAATGTTTTCAACATTGAAGCCCGTCTGTCATTTAAAAAAATTCAGAACAAGACTTAGTTACGGGGCCAGTCTTTCAGGCTTTAACCACACGTTCCCATCTTTTTTGTAGATAAAGCGGTCGTGCATGCGGTTTTCTCGTCCCTGCCAGAATTCCACTGTATGAAATTCGACTCTGAATCCTCCCCAAAATGAAGGTAAGGGGATCTCTCCGCCTTTAAAACGTTCTTTGATTTCCAGAAATTTGGCTTCAAGTATGCCGCGAGAGGATACGAGATGTGACTGATGTGATGCCCACGCTCCGATTTGTGAAAGACGCGGTCTTGAATGAAAATATTTAAGTTCTTCTGCCAAGGACAGACGTTTGGCATTACCTAAAAACATTACCTGACGCTCAAGATAAAACCAGGGAAAAAGCATGCAGATTTTGGGATTTTGTTTTATTTGCTGTGCCTTGCGACTGCCTAAGTTTGTATAAAACACCAGCGAGTTTTCGTCGTAGTTTTTCAAAAGCACCATGCGGGAAAAAGGCTGTCCGTTGTCGTCAACCGTACTTACCACCACTCCGTTTGGATCGTAAAGTTTTGAATCTATGCACTCTTGCAACCATTTTTCAAACAGTTCTATCGGTTTTTCCGGTAAGTCTTTTTCATCAAGACCTGACATGGTGTAACTGCGTCTTAAATCTGCAACATCGATCATTTTTGCATTCCGTTTTTGATTGTCTGAAATTTCACCAAGGAAGTAGCAAAAGTCTCAAAGCATGATCTGCTTCGAAAAATCCGTTAACTCTTTTTTAAGCTTGGGGATTAAATCTGAGCCAAGGGCTCCAAAAATGCTAAAATCCTTTTGGTCAAGCCCGACCCTTAATGGGCCATGGGCGGTTTTCGTTGAAAATAATACATCAGGATACAACAACGTTATGAATAAGTACGGCGAGACTGCACTGGTTATCAATTGCGGAAGTTCTTCTGTCAAATTTGCCATCCTCGATCCAAAGGACGGTCGTGTATTTGTAAGCGGCATCGCCGAAGCTTTAAATCTTGAAGATGCAAGAATTTCCTGGAAATTCGAAGGCGATAAGGAAAAGCAGAAAGCCAGTCTCGGAGCCGGTGCAGATCACACCAAGGCTTTGGAGTTCCTCGACAAGAATATTCTGTCCAAGGATAAGGAACTTTCAGAGTCCATCGTTTCCTGCGGTCACCGTATCGTGCAGGGCGGCGATATTTATACCGAACCTACCTTAATCAACGATGAGGTTGAGGCTAACATCGCTAAGGTTATTCCTTTCGCTCCTTTGCACAATCCTGCTCACCTGCAGGGTATTGATGCTGCCCGTAAGAGTTTCCCTCATATTCCCCATGTAGCAGTGTTTGATACCGCTTTCCATCAGACCATGCCTCCTAAGGCTTATCGCTATGCTATCCCTGAGGAGTATTACACCGATCTGCATATCCGTAAGTACGGCGCTCACGGTACTTCTCACATGTATGTATCTCAGGAAGCAGCCAAGTTGCTTGGCAAAAAGCCTGAAGAAGTGAACGTGATCACCTGCCATCTTGGTAACGGTGCATCAGTATCTGCAGTCAAAGGCGGTAAATGTGTTGATACTTCCATGGGTTTGACTCCGCTTGACGGTTTGGTGATGGGCACCCGTTGCGGTAGCATCGATGCCTCAGTGGTGTTCTTCCTTTGCGAACGTGCTCACAAGACTCCACAGGAAGTTGAAGAAATCTTCAACCACAAGTCAGGTCTTTTGGCTTTGTCCGGCATTTCATCAGACATGCGTCCTATTTGCGAAGGCTATGAAAAGGGTGATGAAAAGTGCACTCTGGCTCTTGAGATGTTCTCTTACGTCTTGGCCAAGACCA
>CABQMD010000098.1 GCA_902465145.1 uncultured Succinatimonas sp.
GTGCCTACAAGTTCCGTGTAACCAAGCATCCTGATCACGAAGGTGCAGGCAAGGATTTCGATATCGATGCCCTGTCCGGTGCCACTTTGACCAGCGCCGGTGTCGACGGTTTCTCACACTTCTGGCTGGGTAAGGCATATCAGCCTTTCCTGCAGAATCTCAGCAAGGGGGAGATCCTTAAATGAGCGAAGCTTTAAAAGTTCCCAGCGCAAAGGAGACCTTCCTTGAGCCTCTCATCGCCAATAACCCGGTGATGATTCAGGTTTTGGGTATCTGCTCTTCTTTGGCTGTGACTTCCAACATGAAGACCGCATTTGTGATGGGCTTGTCGGTGACGGCTGTTACCGCACTTGCCAACTTCTGCGTGTCTTTGGTACGCTCCCTGGTTCCAGGAAGCGTGCGTATCATTGCACAGATGACCATCATTGCCTCTTTGGTGATTTTGGTTGACCAGATCCTGCGCGCTTTTGCTTACGATCTGTCCAAACAGTTGTCTGTGTACGTCGGCCTGATCATCACCAACTGCATCGTGATGGGACGTACCGAAGGTTTTGCCTTGAAGTACCCGCCCATTCCTTCGTTGTTAGATGGTTTGGGCAACGGTCTTGGCTACCTTCTGGTGCTCTGTGTTGTCGGTTCCGTTCGTGAGATCTTCGGCTCAGGCACTTGGTTCGGTTTGACCGTTCTGCCTACCGTTAACAACGGCGGTTGGTATGTGCCCTGCGGCTTCCTTGTCATGCCTCCTTGCGCTTTCTTCCTGCTGGGATCTCTGATCTGGCTGGTAAAGACCTTCCGTAAGGATCTGCAGGAGCCTAAAGAGTACGACACTCACAGGGAGGATTACTGATAATGGAACATTATATTTCTCTCTTTATTAAGAGTGTTTTCATCGAGAACATGGCTTTGGCCTTCTTCCTCGGTATGTGTACTTTCCTTGCAGTGTCAAAGAAAGTTACTACTGCCGCAGGTTTGGGCGCTGCCGTGATCATGGTGCAGGTGTTGGCTGTTCCCGTGAACAACCTCATCAATACTTACATCTTAAAACCGGATGCTTTGATCCCAGGTCTTGATCTGTCGTTCTTAAGCTTCATCACCTATATCGGCGTTATTGCCGCATTGGTTCAGGTTCTTGAGATGTTCCTCGACAAGTATGTGCCTTCGCTCTATGCTGCTTTGGGTATTTTCTTGCCGCTCATCACCGTTAACTGCGTGATCTTCGCTGGTGTGTCCTTCATGGTTCAGCGTGATTACAATTTCGCCGAATCTGTGGTTTATGCCTTGGGTTCAGGCGGTTCATGGGCACTGGCTATCGTGCTGCTTGCTGCAATTCGCGAGAGGCTCAAGTATGCCGATGCCCCTGCAGGACTCAACGGTCTGCCTTTAACCTTTATCACTGCAGGACTTATGGCCATAGGCTTTATGTCCTTCTCTGGTATTCAGCTTTAAGGGAGAGGAGTCATGAATACAATCTTATACGGCGTATTGATGTTCGTCGTGATCATCGCCGTACTGGTTACCGTGATTGTCGTTGCGAAGAAATTCCTCGTCAGCTCCGGTGATATTACCATTGGGATCAACGACGATCCCAAGCTGTCGCTGAAGGCTCCGGCAGGCGGCAAGTTGCTTAACACCATTTCCGACAAAGGCATTTTCGTGTCTTCTGCCTGCGGTGGTCGCGGCGCTTGCGGTCAGTGCAAGCTCAAGGTTACTTCAGGCGGCGGCAGTGTGTTGCCTATCGAGTATTCACACTTCACCAAACGTCAGATTAAAGAAGGCTGGCGTCTTGCTTGTCAGGTTTCCGTGAAGAACGATATCAACATCGAACTTCCGGCTTCCGTGTTCGGCGTGAAAAAATGGGAATGCACCGTCATTTCTAATCACAATGTGGCAACCTTTATTAAGGAACTGCGCCTTAAGGTACCTGACGGAGAGGAAGTTCCTTTCCGTGCCGGCGGTTACATTCAGATTGAAGCTCCTGCACACACCGTGTATTACAAGGACTTCGACATCGAGCCGCAGTTTAAGGGGGCATTCCTGCACTTCGGCTTTGATAAGCTCGTTTCAAAGGTTGATACTCCGACCATCCGCGCTTACTCCATGGCTAACTATCCTGGTGAGAAAGGCCTCATTATGTTGAACGTGCGTCTTGCTACTCCGCCGTTTAACGTACCCGGTGCCAAGCCCGGTATCATGTCTTCCTACATCTGGAGCTTGAAGCCCGGCGATAAAGTCACCATTTCAGGTCCTTTTGGTGAGTTCTTTGCCAAGGAGACTGATAACGAGATGGTGTTTATCGGCGGCGGTGCCGGTATGGCTCCTATGCGTTCTCACATCTTTGATCAGTTGAAGCGTCTGAACTCCAAACGTCGTATTTCTTTCTGGTACGGTGCTCGTTCCTTAAGCGAAGCCTTCTATGTGGATGAGTTCAACCAGTTGGCCAAAGAGCATCCTAACTTCACTTGGCATCTGGCTTTATCCGATCCTCGTCCTGAAGATCATTGGACTGGTTTGACCGGCTTTATTGCCAACGTGCTGTATGAACAGTACCTCAAGGCTCACAAGAATCCTGAGGACTGCGAATACTACATGTGCGGACCTCCGATGATGACCAAATCTGCAGTAAACATGCTTCACTCTTTGGGTGTTGAAGACGATACCATCTTCTTCGACAATTTCGGCGGTTAAGCATTAGCTGATAAAAATTAGAGCATGATCCCCGGCATCGTTCCGGGGATTTTTTTTAACCTGAAAAAGTATGGATCTTTAAGCATTTTTTTAGTCAAAGCGTATACTTAGCGGCAATACGGAGGGTTGAAAAATGAAGGGTTTGCCGCTGCTCTTGTTCGCTTTGACGTTCATGGCGTCAAACAGTGCGGCCGCTCCTGTCTGGGAGGCCGGAGAATTGCATTATCCGCAGGATCAATCGGAAGTATCGGCCTTTATCAATACTAAAAATACCACTCAGTTGCAGACAGTGCTGTGTGCAAAAAATACCGGATATGCTTATCGTTTTACTTTGCTGTTACCCAAAAGCTGTGACAACGATATTGTGATTCAGGTAAAAGTATCTTCTGACACCATTAATACTTTGGTTTATGCAGAAGTATCAGGTAACTCGCTCGAATTTCAGGTAGATCAGGATCTGATCGTTTCCCTTCGCGACAGCCCTGAGCTCAGTTTTGAATTCAGCGATGAAGATGCTGCATACATGGGAGTACCGACAAAGCTGTCCGTGCCTATGGTAGGTGCCGAACTTACCATGCGAAAGGTAGCAGCCGAGTGTACTGCTTTATGTCTTAACAATTCTTATCAGTGCAACGTATCTTTGGTTTCAGCCATGCTGTGGCCAAACAGTGGTTTCAAACGCGAAAGCGGCGACATCAACTACGATGAGCTGTGTACCGAGGTAAAAAACGGACATTTTGTTTTTTTGCCTCATTCATCTGCATGTAAGTTTGCTCTTGATCGTTTCTATCAGCACGCAGGGCGGGGGCCGTTGTCATTTCTAGATGCACTTTTTAACCGTGAACAGTCGCATTTTAAAAAGTACGAAAAGCTTTGGAATGAAGCTGTGGATATGGTTCCCGGACAGACTGTGATTAAAGATGTAAGGGCTGACGGACGTGAATGGAATTTGATGCTCTACTCCCTTATAGGAGGACGTAATCTTACCGATGAACCGAAGTCTTATTTTGATATCAAAGAGTATGAAGGAGATCCAACTACTCTTTTGTACGATGTGGACAGTCGCTATGAGCTTGAAGCCCTGAAGTATACGGCCGTGCTTATGCGCAGAGTAGCCGGATCTCTTAATACCTCCGAGAAGATTGAAGCGGCGCTTAAGGAGTGGTCTGAATTTTATCGGGAATTTTCAGCTTCTCTGCCTCCGGTGAAACAGGCTTTGGCTTTACGCCCAATCATTTATCGAACCATGTTGCTCAGAATTTGGCGTCTTGCGGGAATGCCCGAAGGTGTAAGTTTCAAACATGAAAATGCTTTCGTACAGGGAAATGACGGCAAGCTGACTAGTAACGACAGACTGGAGGCTGTATGTTCTTTTTTTGACGGAGAAAACGGCAGCGAATTCTTCTTCGGATCTGATGAGTGTATAAAAGGCGTGAACGCCGATCTTGACAGTTTCGGTCTTAAAAATAATGAGCTGAAAAACGTTTTCAAATGTTGGGATGAGTTTGCAAAAGCATGGCAACATTCGGTGTTTGCTCAGGACAGTGCCGACGACGCCGTAGGGGGAAAGTTGCGTTCTAAACTTTCATTGACTTTGCTTTCTTTGTATAAAATCTACGGTTTTGGCGATTATTTTCTGCAACGTCAGTGCGTGGCAAGCCGTGATCCGGATATTTGTGATTATGAGAATGCCCACAACAGAAGAACCTATGAAAGTGAACTTGAAACAAGATTGGCTGCCATAGGACAGGTCAGCGAGCAGGATGCCCAACTTCTGCGTTTCTTATCGCAGCTTTGGGGAAAATTTTACGATGCCTTGTATGTGTATACTGAAAAATTAAAAGAGCAGGGGATCATTTCAAGTTGGAGAGCGTCTTTTGTGAGAGGGATAGCTTTGCAAATACAAACAGGCGCACTGCTTAATCTGAACTATGATCATGATGAGTTTTCAGACGAAAGTTTGGAGGATGCAGATCCTGATTGATGGC
>CABQMD010000099.1 GCA_902465145.1 uncultured Succinatimonas sp.
AACCCGGGCTTTTTACCTCAGATGCCGTAGATTACACGGGAAAAATAATTTTTGACGCATTAGGTTGCGATCTTGATGATTATCAGGATGAATTGGCCGGTTTTGAGAAAATCCCTCTTACACGCTCATCCTATGAGGACATCGTTCCGCAGTTACCTCAAAGGTTCAAATCATGCAACAAAGGCGACAACGGCAGAGTGCTGATCATTGCAGGATCCCGCGGTATGGGAGGGGCGGCGATCCTAGCAGGTTGCGGAGCATTGCGCGCTGGAGCCGGATTGGTAAAGATTGCCACCGATCCTTTTAACGTAAATGCGATTAACAGCATACATCCTGAACTGATGACGGTGGATTTTAACGACGACGAAGCGGTAAAGGCTGCGTTGCAATGGTGTGATACGGTTGCCGTGGGTCCGGGGCTTTCAAAAAGCCGTAGATCAAGGGAATTGCTGGATCTGGTGTTTGACAGCGGTGTCGACTGCATCGCAGATGCCGATGCTTTGTCGCTTATGAGTGCACAAGAGCCTTTGCCACAGGAAAACCGCATTATTACTCCTCATCCCGGGGAAGCCGGGCGTTTGCTTGGATGTGATGCGGATGCTGTCAATGCCGATCGCTTTACGGCAGCAAGCAAATTGCAACAGTGCTACGGCGGAGTGGTGCTTTTAAAGGGAGCCGGCAGCGTAGTATGCGATCGTCATCGTATGACGGTTATAAATTCAGGCTCTCCTGCGCTGGCCGTCGGAGGTTCAGGTGATATGCTTACAGGGATCATTGCAGCTTTGGCAGCAGGCGGCTTGTCATTAAGGCAGGCGGCGGTGATCGGTGCCTGTATTCACGGTAAGGCAGGTGAGATGGCGGAAGATGAATACGGATCGGCCGGTACTTTGCCGTCTGATCTTGAGGATTATATAAGGAGACTGGTAAATGGCAGAGTGCACGATTGAACTGGCAGGCGAGCAGGCAACTGAGAAATTCGGCGCACTTTTGGGAAAGGAGATGACGGATCTTGCCGTCAAACGCCAAAGTGCTTTGTGCATTTATCTTGAAGGAGATTTGGGTGCAGGCAAGACTACGTTTACGCGGGGAGTATTACGCGGACTCGGGTACCAAGGCAACGTAAAATCTCCTACTTATACTTTGGTCGAATCATACAGCTTAAATTGCATCAATATCTTTCATTTTGATCTTTACCGGTTGTTGGATCCTGAAGAAATTGAATACATGGGTATACGCGATTTCTTTGCCCAGACGGCTTTATGTCTTATTGAATGGCCGCAAAAGGCGCAGGGACATCTGCCTGAACCTGACGTCAGCATTGAATTTATTTACGGCAAGGACAGCAGAACGGTTGTGATAAAATCACAAGCCTTTGATGATCAGAGTTTAAATGCAATTAAAAAAAGCCTGACTGTAAAACAGCAGTGATCTCTTCCTTGGTATTTTGATTTTTCCGTGAAAATCCTAACGTTTTTTCGTCTCTGTTTTCTTGTCTGCATGAGCCTGTGCTGGCTTAATGTCGAAGCGGCCGCCCTAAAATCCGTACGAGCTTTTGCCAATCAGGATAAAACGCGGGTGGTGTTCGACCTAAGCGGTGAGATCAGGTGGGCACAGGCAAGACAAAAGGACGGAAGGCTGATTGTGAGGCTCAAAGATCTCAGCAACTATAAGACTGTCCCGTCCATGCCCAAGCCGGCGTCAGGTTGTCTTGCAGGCGCAAGTTCGGTGCTGGACGGACGGGACGTACGTTATATTTTGCAGTCACAGCGTTGCGGCACTCCCAAGGTTTTCATGCTGACGCCGCGCGACGGCAATCGCGATCATCGTTTGGTGGTGGATTTTCCTCATGCAGGAGGAAATAACGTACAGACATCGTCATCTGCAACAGCATCGTTATCCGCCGGAAAAAGTTTAAAACAGCTTGAAAGCGAACTGTTTTTTAAATACTCAAGCGTCGGTAGCGACGGTCTTCGTTCCATGAGTCCCAAACAGGCACGTGAATACGACGCGGCTTTGGCAAAGTTAAGGCAGAACTACGCTAAAAAGAACAGTGTCCAAACCAGAACCAAAAGTACTTTCGTGGCTAAGACTGAGGAGCGGGAGACTGAAGAAGTAAAAGATACGGTAGCCCCCCCTAAAGCAGTTGAAGTAAAAGCCGTTGCCAGACCTTTCATCATCGCCATTGACCCGGGACACGGCGGCAAAGATCCAGGTGCCAAAGGTAAACGCGGCGTACGGGAAAAAGACGTGACGCTTGCCATTGCCAAATCTTTGGCAGGGTATATCAATACGGATAAACGTCTGCGTGCGGTGCTTACGCGATCATCTGATCGTTATGTGGATCTTGATACGCGATCGATAATTGCAAGAAACAAAAAAGCCGCTTTGCTTATTTCTATACATTGCAATTCCACCCCTTCTGCAACTTCTGCGCGAGGCACCGAAGTTTTGCTTTTGTCCTCAAACCGTGCGCAACGTGAAAACAGCAAGGTGACGCGTACGGGATCTTCAGGCAAACTCATAGGCGGTGCGGGCAAAGTGCTCAGCAATTCCAAGGGAAATCCTTATCTTGAGGAGATGGTGGTGGACATGTCATCTCAAAATTCCCGTGCCGAAGGTTATGATTTGGCCGCGGAAATTTTAAAGAGCATAGGCAGTTTTACCAAGGTACACAAGAAAAAGCCCGTATATGCTTCTCTTGCCGTGCTGAAAGCTCCTGATATTCCTTCGCTGCTTATTGAAACCGGGTTCTTGTCAAATCGTTATGAAGAGATCCAGTTAAACCAGCCCAATTATCAAAAGCAGATGGCGTATCGTATTTTCCAAGGTATACGCTCTTATTATGAAAAGAATCCTTTAAACGATTTGAAATCTCGTATCGACAGCGACAGCCGCGGAAATAATAAAGCAGTTGCATCGACGGTAACGCATACGGTGCAAAAGGGCGAATATCTTTCAAAAATAGCCGCACGTTACGATGTGAGCGTTGCCGAATTAAGGCGCTTGAATTCTTTACAATCGGATACGGTTCACGCAGGACAGATCTTAAAAGTACCTAAAAAATGACTATACGCAGATTATCGGTACAGCTTGCCAACCAGATAGCTGCAGGCGAAGTGGTGGAGCGTCCCTGCTCCGTGGTAAAAGAGTTGCTTGAAAATTCCGTAGATGCAGGAGCTACGGAAATAAAATGTTTCGTAGAAGGGGCAGGACGCATACTCATACGGGTAAGTGACAACGGCTCCGGCATTCCTTGTGATGAATTGGTGTTGGCACTGGCACCTCACGCAACTTCAAAAATTTCCTGCACCGAAGATCTTGATAACATCCTCACTTTAGGTTTTCGCGGCGAGGCTTTGGCGTCCATCGCCTCGGTAACCAGGCTTATGCTTACCTCAAGAACTGCGGATGAAGCGGACGGTTACAGCGTAACGTGCGAAGGTCCCGAGATGGAAGCATCGGTGATCCCTTGTCCGCACGGGATCGGGACTACGGTTGAAGCCAGAGAGCTTTTTTTCAATACTCCTGCAAGAAGACGTTTTCTGCGTTCTGATCGTACCGAGTTAAACCGCATTCGCGATGTTTTCATTCGCTGTGCTTTGGCTCATCCTAAGATAGGGTTTGAGCTTATTTCCGATAAAAAGACTTTGCTTAAAGTCAAAGCGGCTGCGGATGAAGGTCAGAGATTAAAACGCATGTCCTACTTGGCCGGCGGTGAATTTTCCAAAGAAGGTGCGGCCGTAAAATGCGAGGATCCTCTGCTGGGCATAGACGGCGTGGCGCTTTCGGCAGGAGATGCCACTCAAGGCGGTGCGGAAAAGATTTTCCTTTTTTTAAATTCCCGTCCCATCGCCGATCGCAGCGTAACTCACGCCGTACGCGAAGCTTATTCACAGTATTTCGGATCGCAAGCTGCCGCACGATGCGTACTTTATTTGACTTGTGATCCGCATGAAGCCGATGTCAATGTACATCCGCGCAAAGATGAAGTGCGTTTTCACAGCATGAAGGCGGTGCATGATCTCGTCGTGAGCGCTTTGTTGCGCGCTTTTGAACGTTTTATGCCGGCAAAAGATGAGCTTTTAGGAGATCTTGAAAGCAAGACTGTCGTAGCTGAGTATGAAGGCTTGCCGCAGGATCTTGAAGCTATCGCTGAAGGTAAACAGGCAGATTCAAAAGAAGAGCAGCCTTCTTTGCCTGATTTTCCCGACGGAGACGGCCTTTTTGTTTCTCCTTTGTCAAAAAGCGAAAGCCCGAATGCGGCGGATGATACCGCTTTGCGCCTGCGTTCATTTACAGACATGACGCGGTCGCATGCCAAAGCATCGATGATGAAAATTTCCGTCTTCAAATCGCAGGCGGCAACTTATGAAAACCTGCAGGATGAGGATATTTACTTTAAACCAAAGGAAACAAACGATGCAGAGCAGGAATTGCAGTCGCCGCCTGATGATCATGAAAAGAAACAATCAGGCGCGGTGCTTGTAGATACGCTTACCAAGCACACGGTTTTGGTAAAGTTTAAAGACAGTTACTTGGTAGTTTGTATTCCCAAACTTTTTAAAAAACAGCAGGCCTGTGCTTATGCTCAGGC
>CABQMD010000100.1 GCA_902465145.1 uncultured Succinatimonas sp.
AAAAAACGTCTTTATGTATTTTCAGTCAAATCGTTCCAAAAATTTCGCGATCCGAAAACTTATTATTCTGCCCCAAATGTTTGCAAATTCTTAATTTTATGCACAAAAATGGGTCTAAAACTTCCCGTTTTGTTAAAATTTAGGGCATATATCGTTAATAAGCGTCAAAATGACATATAAAAGAAATAAGAGAGTGGGATCATGCGCAACAAAATGCAAATTTCTTTAAAGTCACCTTCTGAAATCGAAAAGATGAGGGTAGCCGGACGTCTGGCAGCCGAAGTTTTGGAATTTATCGAACCTTATGTGGTAGCAGGAGTTACCACCGAAGAACTTGACGATCGCATGAACGACTACATCGTCAACGTCGAACAGGCCGTAAGTGCCGATTTGGGTTACGAAGGTTACCCCAAAGCTACCTGCATCAGCGTAAATGAGGAAGTATGCCACGGCATTCCCGGTCCGAAAATTTTACGCAACGGTGACATAGTCAATATCGATATCACCGTCATAAAAGATAAATACTACGGCGATACCTCAAAAATGTATGTCGTAGGCGGAAAAACCTCGTTAAGAAACGAGCAACTGATACGCTGTGCTCAGGAAGGAATGTACGAAGCCATCAAAACGGTCAGAGCAGGAAGCAATCTTACCGATATCGGAGCTGCCATTCAAAAAGTTGCCGATCGTTACCATTTTTCAATCGTGCGCGACTACTGCGGACACGGAATAGGTTCCGGCTTTCATGAAGATCCTCAGGTTCTGCACTACAAAAACAATTTCGATTTGCTTTTGGAACCGGGCATGTGCTTTACCATTGAACCTATGATCAACGCCGGTACCTATAAATGCAAGGTTAATCGCAAAAACGGTTGGGTAGTAACCACAGCCGATCATCAGCCTTCGGCTCAATGGGAACACACTCTGCTCGTTACTGCCGACGGCGTTGAAGTGCTCACTTTGCGCAAGGACGAGGATTTTCCCCGCATAATTCATCACTAAGAATAAAACCGGTCCTATGTTTGAGAACATCAAAGTCCCGAGGCTCATCGACGAAACCGCATCAGAATCATGTCGTATCTTCGATGAAAAAAATACTGACGTCACGGATGTAAAACAGTGCCGTCAGGTGCTTTCCTCTTTTCGCGATCACCTGTGCGAATTTTTCAGAAAAGGTGCCGGTGTCCATGCGCTTTTGGAAACGCGCACACGCTTTTTAGATCATCTTTTAGGCAGACTTTTCAAACATTTCGGACTTGATGACGGCAATCAACTGGTACTTTTGGCCGTAGGAGGTTTCGGTCGCGGCGAAATGTTCCCAGGATCTGACGTAGATGTTTTCATCGCTGCCGACTGTGACGAAATTCCCGTAATTCTCGGTGAAAAAATCGAAGCTTTCGTATCCTATCTTTGGGATATCAAACTGGATTTGGGATCTTCAGTACGTACCCTGTCTGAAACCGTATTGGAATCGCGTCGCGACATCACCATACGTACCAATCTTTTGGAAAATCACTTCATTGCCGGTTCAAGAGCAGTACTTTCAAAACTTGAAAAAAGGCTGGAGGCAGATCAGTATTGGGATCCAAGGCGTTTTTTAGACGCAAAAGTAAAAGAACAGCAAGAACGTTACCATCAATACCGCGATACCGTCTATTCAATCGAACCTGACGTAAAGAACAACCCAGGAGGATTGCGCGATCTGCAGGTGATCACGTGGGTTACGGCCATGCACAGCAAAGCCAAAACTCCTGAAGACATCTTTCGCATCGGTCTTTTTACTCAGGATGAATACTCGGAATTTAAAGAAAGCGTGCGTTTTCTTTTTGAAGTGCGCTTTGCCCTGCATTTGTGTTCCGGAGGCAGCAATCGTCTGACTTTGGACATGCAAAAAAGTACCGCAGCTCTTTTGGGCTACGGTGACGAAGGCAATGCTCCTGTAGAAAGCATGATGCGCGAGCTTTTCAGAACCTTCAGACGCGTACGTGAACTAAATGATATTGTTCTGCAACTTGAAACTCTCAGGATCAAAGGGCAGCTGGACGGAGAAGACGAGCCTGTATTTTTAAACAGTTTTTTCGTACAGCGCGGAAAATATATAGATATCCCGGATCATGAGCTTTTTCATAATGATCCTGGAAAGATACTCGAACTTTTTCTGCAGATCACCAAACATCACGAAATACGTTCAATCCATGTCAACTGTCTGAAAGCACTGCGCAATTCAAGACGTGCTCTTACCCAGTACTTTATCGAACATCCAAGTTGCCGCCGTACCTTCAAAGCCATACTTACGGATCTCGATTCGGTTACCACAGCCTTGCCGCTGATGCACGAAACGCGCGTGCTCTCATCATATATGCCGCAATGGGCCCGCATTGAGGGGCTGACTCAGTTCGATATGTTCCATTTGTTCTCGGTTGATGAGCACACCATAAGAGTTTTATCCAATCTGAAAGCTTTGCAAAACAGCAACGATCCTACTTTCTCTCTGTTTGCTACTTGCATGCACAGATTGTCAGAACCGGGACTTCTATGCGTGGCGGCATTCTTACACGACATAGCCAAGGGCCGCGGAGGACATCATGCCGAAGAAGGAGCCAAAGAAGCTTTTAATTTCTGTCAGCTGCACGGTTTTGCTTCTTTCCAAACCGAGCTTATTGCCTGGACCGTACACAGTCACCTCATGTTTTCCAATACCGCTACCAGACGCGATATTGCCGATCCAGAAGTCATCAACAAATTTGCAGCCTTTGTAAAAGATGAAGAGCATCTGAATATGCTTTACTGCATGACCGTTGCTGACATCACCGCAACCAATGAAAATGAATGGAATTCCTGGAAAGATTCAATTTTCAAACAGCTTTACCTATCAGTAAGACAGGTATTAAGAAGCGGTCTGGGATCGGCTCAGGATACCACCTTACAAGCTCAGGAGAAGCAGCAGCTCATTATTGAGAACAGTCCAGAGATCAAAAAATCAGAACTTTTGCGCTTTTTTTCTCAATTTCCTACGGCATATTTTCTGCATTACTCCCATCAGGAAGTACACTGGCACATACGCAATATTCTGCGATACAAAGAACGTGCCCATCCCCTCATACTCTTTGCTCAGCACGGAAGTCTGGGAACCGAGCTTCTCGTCTACTACCGCACCTCATCTCCGCTGTTTTTTGCTCAGGTGACCGCGGCTATGGCCCTAAAGCACCTGAATGTTTACAGTGCCCAGATCTTCAAGACTCATCACAGTCATTTGTTGTGTACCATTAAATTTCAGACGCGAAAGAATCAACCTTTGGATAACGACAGACTGCACAATCTGCGCAAATCCATTTTAGCTCAACTTGAAAAAAACGAATGCTCGGTAAAAGTGACGCGTGATGCCGCCCATATTTTCGAAATTCCTCCCAAGGTTAAATTTCTCAATGAGGAGGAAGCCTCACATTCGTCTGTTGAAATTTCGTGTCTTGACGGAGAAGGTTTGCTGGCAAAAATCGGCATGACTCTGGGGGAGAGCGGCTGTCTCATCACCGCCGCCAGGATCACCACCACGGGCGAGCGAGCCGATGACTTTTTCACCGTTACCGATTTAAACGGCATGCCGCTTGACGAGAATAAGAAGAACGAACTTACCAAAGCCTTATACAAAGCTTTGAAAGAGTAAAGACTACCTTAACTTTTCGGGTAGAAATTTTAAAACAGGAGATATCGATGTCTACCAAAGATCTGCAAGGGATCATCGACGCTGCTTTTGAAGAGCGTGCCACCCTTAATCTTTCCACCGCCTCATCAGAGGTTAAAAATGCCGTAAACGACGTTTTAAACGGTCTTGACAACGGAACGCTGCGTGTTGCCGAAAAAAAAGACGGCGAATGGATCACCAACCAGTGGATTAAAAAAGCAGTTTTACTTTCTTTTAAACTCCACGGCAATGAAATCACTCAGATCCCTGGCGGTGCCTACTACGATAAAGTTCCGCTTAAGTTCTTAGGCTATGATTCAGAGCGCTTTGAACGCGAAGGATTGCGTATCTGCCCGGGTGCTGTAGTTCGCCGCGGAGCCTTTATTGAACCCACTGCCGTGCTCATGCCTTCATTCGTTAACATAGGGCTACCGTCGGATCTTGTGCACAGGTAGGTAAAAACGTACATATTGCAGGCGGTGCCGGCATAGGCGGAGTACTTGAACCGGTACAAGCCAATCCTACCATCATCGAGGACAACTGTTTTATCGGAGCCCGCTCTGAAGTTGTCGAAGGATGCATCATCGGCGAAGGTTCCGTGATCTCCATGGGTGTTTTCATAGGCAAATCCACACGTATCTATGACCGCACCACCGGTGAAATTACTTACGGTTATGTGCCGCCTCACTCTGTGGTCGTAGCCGGCAATTTACCTTCTAAAGACGGCAAATATTCACTCTATGCCGCCATCATCGTCAAACACGTTGATGAAAAAACTTTATCCAAAGTGGGCATCAACGGCCTTTTGCGTGAAGTTCAAAGCGAAATTCACGGCTGATAACCTTCTACGAGCCCCCGCAACGGGGGGCTTGC
>CABQMD010000101.1 GCA_902465145.1 uncultured Succinatimonas sp.
AAAAAGAGCACGGAGACACCAGCGTATACCGTCCTAAAAAAAGACAAGAAAATTTTGAAGATCAGGATTAAGGAAAACGCATGAACGTTGAAGTTGAACTGCAAATTGCCACCGTCGATCAAGACGGAATTCCGACGGAAGAAACCCTAAAAAAATGGGCAAAAGTTGCTCTTGAAACGGCAGGTCGTACCGAAGACGCCGAACTTACCGTGCGCGTGGCCATGCCCGACGAAGTACAGAATTTAAACGGCATCTACCGCGGCATCGACAGACCCACCAATATTTTGTCTTTCCCTTTTGAATGTCCGCCCGAAGTCAAACTGCCGCTGATAGGTGATCTGGTAGTATGTCTTGCCGTGTTAAAGAGTGAAGCTTTGGAACAGCACAAAAGCGTTGAAGAGCATTTTGCCCACCTGATCGTACACGGATGTCTGCACTTAATCGGTTATGATCATATAGAACCTGAAGATGCTCTCATCATGGAGCCCTTGGAAATCAAAGCAGTACAAGCTTTGGGTTTTGACAATCCCTATAAGGACGATGAATATTAAATGTCAAACGACAGCAGTAAAAACGACAGGGAAAACTTTTTTTTACGCCTGTTGCATCCTGGAAAACCCGACTCGCTTGAGGATCTTGAGCAGGTCATAGACGATGCCAGACGCCGCGAAATCATTTCCCGCTATACTGAAGATATGATCAAAGGAGTATTCGACGTAGGACGACAGCGAGTCTCCGAGATCATGATCCCGAGATCTCAGATGATCACGATCAACTCCGATGCTACTTTGGAACAGGTTGCCTCTACGGTAGCTTCATCTGGGCATTCGCGCTATCCAGTCATTTCCGGTGATAAAGATCATATCGAAGGAGTACTGCTGGCAAAGGATCTGTTACCTGCTTTGTCTGGGCTCACCTCCTGCAAGACGATAAAAGATCTCCTGCGCCCCTGCGTGATCGTTCCTGAATCCAAACACGTAAGCTCCATGTTGCGCGAATTTCAGAACAGACGTTTTCACCTGGCGGTGGTAGTTGACGAATTCGGCGGGGTCAGCGGACTCATCACCATCGAAGATATTCTCGAACTTATAGTAGGAGACATAGACGACGAATACGATCGCGAAGAAGATGATGATGAAGGCGTTTTTATTTCAAAAGCACGCGAAAAAAATACCTATATAGTCAAAGGAACTACTCCCGTTGAAGATTTTGAAGAATACTTCAAGGTAAAACTTCCTCAGGCAGGGGTCGATACCTTTGCTGGACTGGTATTGCATCTTTTGGGATATTTTCCCCAAAGCGGCACCAAACTTTCTTTTGATCACTTCGACATAGAAGTGCTGTCGGCAGGAAAACAGCGTATCAATTTGTTGCGGGTAAAATTGAATGCTTCACCGATATGAATACGCTAAGCTCCGACCTGCTCAACCCGGATCTTAGGCATGGTTCTTTTACCGACTGCCGATGCTTTTTGCTCAGAAAGCGGGATTTGGCAGTAGATTCTTGCTTTCCGACCAAAATGCATTAAGACATTTGAAAAAATAAGCGGCTCTTTATATCCGCAGAAAAAAAGCGAATGATTGCAGCGCCAGCTCATAAAAAACGGTATAAACATGTTCTCAAAATTGATCATTTTATTGCTTAAGTTGTTAGACGGCAGTACGCTTATTGCCTTTTGTCTTTCAAAAATGGGCAGAATCATATGTGCTGCATCTTTAGGACTTATAGGAACCCTTGGATATGCACCTTATGAACTGTGGCCGGCACTCTTGGGTAGCCTTACGCTGCTTTTTATTCTGCTTTCTGGATTAAAATCGGCAAAAGCGGTCTTTGCCACCGTACTTACCTACTTTATCGGTCTTAACCTTGCATCGCTTTCGTGGCTTAATTTCGTCATGGAAGGATTCGGCGGCATGCCGTCTTGGGCCGCATGGGCAGTGACCGTACTGTTTGCCTTGTACCTTGCTTTGCATTACGCCTTGTTTGCAGCTTTGGCAAAACATTTTTCAAAATATCGTCAGGCGGTGTTCATCTTTTATTTTTTACCGGCGTCTTTTGCTGCTGCCGACTTTACCGTAGGTCAATTTTTAAGCGGTTTTCCCTGGATGTACTTTGGCAATACCGCACTGCAGGGCCCGTTCGCCTCTTTTCTGCCGCTGATAGGCGTGCGCGGAACATCAGTACTTATGACTTTTACAGCCGCTGCCGTCGCCATGGCTGCCTTAAGGCGCTATCTCTATCTGCCGGCAGCAGGACTGGTCGTTTTTACGGGGATAATGCTTACCGACGTAAATTACACGCAGAGCACCTCAGAACATGACGTGGCGTTGGTACAGGGAAATCTTGAACAAAATGTGCGTTTAGGTCCGGATGCCTTCCAAAAATCACTTGCCGTTTATTGGGAGGCAAGCCGCAATCTTCTTCCTAAACACTCTCTGGTGGTTTGGCCTGAGGCTGCCTTGCCCTTTTATATTAACGATGCCATGGATGTAATTTCAGATCTTGACAGCGCAGCAAGAGCATATGATTCCAATCTGGTTACCGGAATATTAAGACGCGATGAAAACGGTCGCTACAACAGCATCGCCGTATTGGGTAAAAGAGATAAAAACGAAGTACAGATTTATGATAAACGTCATTTAGTACCGTTCGGAGAATTCGTACCGTTTGAAAGCCTGTTAAGACCTTTGGGAAAAATCTTCAATATACCCATGTCCGATTTCACTACTCCTGTGCACGCACCTCTGCCCCTTAAGATCCAGGGCGTAACCTATATACCGGCAATATGTTACGAAGCAATTTTTCCTGAACTTATCCTGTCTCTTGATTCAAGCGAAGCAGGAGCAATACTCATGCTGAGCAACGACGGCTGGTTTGGAAATACCCGCGGACCGTTACAGCATTTCAACATAGCACGAGCCCGCACTCTTGAGTTGCAAAAGCCAATGTTGCGCATAACTAACAACGGTGTGAGCGCACTCATAGCACCTGACGGTACTGTAAAAAAAATGCTACCGCGTGATAAGGAAGCCGTGCTCGAAACGAAATTTACTCAAAGAAAGGGTCAAACCCCGTATTCGCGCATAGGCTCATGGGGAGCTTTTTTAATCATGCTGATGCTCGTTACCGGAGGCTTCATAAACTCAAGAATGAAAACAGATGAAAAAGCCGAACGTTTTAAGGAACTGGTAAGACCGTAATAAACGAGAAAAGCCGCCGGAGCGTACCAATTAAGGTAGTTGCGCTACCTTCCGCATCTGCCCGGCGGCTTCCCCGAAGACAAGGAACGGAAGTTCAAACCGTCCGCAAGTCTTCCCGCTGAAAGTCGGTATGAATTTTTGCCTGCTTAAGATCTTCCTAAGCATATTTTAAATATAGTCCGAACTTAAAAAAGCGCAAGTTACATGAGATTTTCTATCATCCGCGCGCCTCATCGGTCTTCATGATAGCAGACAGCTCATGCTCGGCCCTTTTTTCACTGAGCACGCGTCCGTTATGACGTTCATATGAAAAATATAAAAAAAGTAAAAACAATAATAAAACCGAACCTGCTCCGCTTAAACAGTAACGCCAGGTGAGATCCTCTCTTTTGGCATTCCTTGCGCTGCTTATTACTCTGCCGGCTCTGCATCCGCGCGATGAGCATTTGACTTCCATACCGAGCATGCCGTTTTCGTACCACACATGTTTGGGAAAACTCACCTCAAGTCCGCTTCTTAAGACCATTTTCCTGACATCCGCCACAAAACGTTCCATAAAATTCATAAAATCGCGCGGGGACGCGTTAAACGATCTGATCTGAGCATATGAAAGCCCGGGCTCGGCACATAAACTTCCCCCTGATACGGCTACATCATCAGGGAGGATGAGATTATCGGCAATACTGCCGTCCTGATACGCGTCCAGTCTTAAAACGGCAGTATCGGCAAAATAAGCTTTTTTCTTTATTTCAAGCTCGTCACTTACCCCGTTTACAAAATTAAGCACGCTGTGATCACGCATATCAAGATAGTTTGCCAAAGAAAAACTGCCACCTACCGCCAGATCCAAAATGCTGTCTGCTCTTAACTGTAAAGATGAAATATCCACGGTTCCCATGATCAGACTCTCGCCTCCGGATACAATGAGATCCAAGGTTTTTCCGTCTATGTTCCCGCGGATATCCACGCGCGCGCGAGGATCAGGATGAGGCAGGCTTCCTTTGGCACCTTCAAGCTCTCCTAAAAAAATCTTAGTGTGCAATCTGTCGCGAATAAAGAGTGCGGCGCTGTCATCATCAAAACTTGGTAACTTTCCAAGTTCCAAACGTCCTGGGACAATATGCGAACTCTCTTTTGGAAATACCTTGAAAGATCCGCCGTCAAAATACGGTTCCCATTTTGAAACAATGTCCCCGAAAATTTTTGCCCCGTTCTCCAGTCTTATATGTTCAACGTGTGCAAGATCTCCAATCATGATCGCTGCTTTTCTTCCGCTTACGCTGCCTGAGATCCTAAGTTCGTCAACCAATGCTCCGTTAAGCTCTTTTGGCAAAGGTGCATCC
>CABQMD010000102.1 GCA_902465145.1 uncultured Succinatimonas sp.
GCTTCAGGTTCCAAACTTGCCTGGGGTTCAGAGGACTGTGATATCCACACCAAGGGTGCCTTTACCGGTGAAAACTCCCCGGTTATGCTCAAAGAATTCGGATGCAAATACGCCATTGTCGGTCACTCAGAACGCCGCGGATACCATCATGAATCCAACGAATATGTAGCTCAGAAATTTAAAGCTGCTCAGGACAACGGGCTGACTCCTGTACTTTGCATAGGTGAATCAGAAGCCGAATTCGATGCCGGCAAGACCATGGACGTATGCAAAGCCGAACTTAAGGCAGTGATCGATCTTTGCGGGATCAAGGCATTTGAAAATGCAGTGATCGCCTATGAACCCATTTGGGCAATCGGAACCGGCAAAACCGCCACTCCTGAGATTGCTGAAAACGTTCATTCACAGATCCGTGAGTATTTGCAGACTTTTGATGCTGATGTTGCTGACAAAGTTCAAATTCTTTACGGCGGTTCATGCAACGCAAAAACTGCTCCTGAACTTTTTGCCCAAAAAGATATTGACGGCGGCCTCATCGGCGGAGCTTCGTTAAAAGTTGCTGATTTCAGCTCCATTATTGAAACTGCAGCAAATCTTTCAAAATAAAATCCGCTGAGCTAAATTTAGGACAGCTTCATTTATGGCATTTATCAAAAAAATCGGTGTGTTAACCTCTGGTGGAGACTCGCCGGGAATGAACGCGGCCATCCGCGCCATCGTACGTACCGGACTTGATTACGGTTTTCAGATGTACGGTATCCGTGACGGCTATATGGGTCTGCACAATAACGATATCATTCAGTTGGGACGTCACAGCGTTTCCGATCTGTTAAATCGCGGCGGAACTTTCTTGGGTACGGCTCGTTTTCCTGAATTCAAGCAACCTAAAGTTCGCGAAGAAAGCGTGGCCGTTATGAAGAAGATCGGTCTTGACGCTCTGGTTGTGATAGGCGGTGACGGTTCTTACATGGGAGCCAAATTTATTTCCGAACTCGGATTTCCCACCATCGGACTCCCCGGCACCATCGACAACGATATTGCCGGTACTGACGCAACCATAGGTTTTGATACCGCGCTTAACACTGCCGTGTCATGCATCGACAAACTTCGCGATACCTGCTCGTCACACAAGCGCATCAGCGTATGCGAAGTCATGGGGCATCACTGCGGAGACTTAGCCGTATCCTGTGCCGTTGCGTGCGGTGTCGAAGCGGTATTGGTTCCGGAAATTACTTGGAATAAAAAGGAAGTCTATGCTTCCATAAAAGCCGGCATCGATGCAGGCAAACGTCACGCTATTTTGGTAGTCTGCGAAAATCAAACCGATGTTTACCAGATGGCCAAAGAGCTTGAAGCATTGATAGGTCTTGAAACACGTGCAACCGTTTTAGGTCACATTCAGCGCGGCGGTACTCCGTCACCTTACGATCGCGTATTAGCCTCACGTATGGGAGCATATGCTATCGAATTGTTGCGTCAGGGACATTCTGGTCGATGTGTCGGCGTGCAAAACGGCGAACTTGTCAACGAAGATATCGTTGAATGCATCACCAAACATAAACATCAGTTTATGAGATCTACTTACGATTTGGCACAAAAATTAAGGTAAACACCTTCTTAAGATATAAAAGGGAGAAAATCGTTTCTCCCTTTTTTCTTTTATAAAAGACTGCGTTACTTGCTTTGTTTTAAATTTTAAAACTTAGCTGTTCCCGTAAAATAGAAAATTAGTATTTCGTTTTAACGATTTTGAACGCAAGCCTTACTCAAAGCTGTGGCATAATATGCAGGTGGAAATACGACAGCCTGTTGTTCACGGTTTCTGTTTCCTTTTTTAAAGCGTGTTTTCTCTGCCGGGGATGCCTGGCGGCCACCTCTTTTGTTACGCAGGTATATTTTTTTCGTGACTGTAACGTGGATAAAGAGAATTCCGCGGCTCGTCTTGAGCTGACCCCTCCCTCAATGGGATCAGGCGCGTCACCGGACGTTTTTAAAAATTAACCAAAATATCTACCTTCAGACGTAAAAGCTGTCAGGGCGCTTGTTTATACCCATGCCCCGCTGTTTATACAGTCTTTACCCTGATAAAGCAGATACACAATAAGGAGCTTTTCTCGTGAAGAGAATGCTTATAAACGCGACTCAACAAGAAGAGGTGCGCGTTGCCTTGGTCGATGGTCAGAAGCTGTATGATCTTGACATTGAATCTCCACAGCACGCCAATAAGAAAGCCAATATCTACAAGGGTGTCATTACCCGTGTCGAACCCAGTCTTGAAGCTGCGTTCGTCGACTACGGAGTCGAAAGACACGGCTTTCTGCCTTTAAAAGAAGTTGCCCCCGAATATTATCCTGAAGGCACCGATTTCAGCGATCGCGCATCGCTTAAAACGGCTCTTAAAGAAGGTACTGAGGTTATAGTTCAGATAGAAAAAGAAGAGCGCGGTTTAAAAGGAGCTGCTCTTACTACCTATGTGTCGTTAGCAGGAAGCTATTTGGTACTCATGCCCAACAACCCGAGAGCGGGCGGCATTTCCCGTCGCATCGAAGGAGAAGATCGCAGCGACCTGAAAGCTGCGATGAAAGGGCTTGAAGTTCCTGAAGGCATGGGCATTATCGTCCGTACTGCCGGTGTAGGCAAAACGGCTGAAGAACTGGCTTGGGATCTGTCCATTCTGGTAAAACTCTGGGAACTTATCAAAGATGCAGGAGCAAAACGCCGTGCTCCATTCCTCATTCATCAGGAATCTAACATCGCCCTGCGTGCCATCCGAGACTATTTGCGTCAGGATGTAGGCGAAATTTTAATTGATAATCAGGATGTCTTTGACGAAGTAATTCATTATATTCGTCAGGTACGTCCGGAATTTGAAAACCGCGTGCATCTCTATGCCCAATCAGGAGTTCCGCTCTTCTCTAAATTCCAAATCGAAAGTCAGATTGACTCTGCCTATCAACGCGAGGTGCGTTTGCCTTCAGGCGGCGCCATCGTAATCGATCCTACTGAAGCCTTAACTTCAATAGATGTCAACTCCGCCAAAGCTACACGCGGAGGAGATATAGAAGAAACTGCATTGCAGACCAACATTGAAGCTGCTGAAGAAATTGCTAGACAACTGCGTTTGCGCGATATAGGCGGTTTGGTAGTTATCGATTTTATCGACATGACTCCGCTTAAAAATCAACGCGAGATCGAAAATCGCATGCATGAAGCTGTACGACAGGACAGAGCCCGTATTCAGTTCAGCCGCATTTCCCGTTTCGGACTTTTGGAAATGTCCCGCCAGCGTCTGCGTCCTTCGTTGGAAGAATCGAGTTCTCATGTATGTCCTATGTGCAAAGGTCAAGGTACCGTACGTGATACTTCTTCTTTGGCTTTGTCCATAATGCGGCTTATCGAAGAAGAAGCGCATAAAGACAGTGCCTGTGATGTCTATGCCGTATGTCCTGTTGAAGTTGCCACCTTTATTCTTAACGAAAAACGCGATCAGCTCGCCAAAATTGAAGAACGCAACCGCATCCGCATTACGGTGATCCCTGATGAACATTACATGCCTCAGGACTATCTGGTGCAACGCGTTCCTCCGCAGAATCCTGCCCAGACTCAAAACAGCATTCAAATGCTACGCAGTCTGAATGAGGAGGCCCGCCGCCGCGATGAAGAGAAATTCCTGCGTCATGAAGACAATACCCAACCTTCAATTGTTGCAGAGCCTGCCATAAGTCAGGAACAGCTAAGCCAGGCCATGGTGAATTCATCACCCGTGCAAAACGGCCGTAATGCATCAAAGAACGAACAAAAGTGTGAAAACAAGAGCGAGCGTAGCAAAGCTCAAAGATATTCAGGACGTAAGAAACGCCAGGAGCCTGAGCCAAAGAGCTTATTTGAGACTGTTGCAGGCTTTTTCTCAAATCTGCTCAGTCCCAAAAAAGAAGAGGAAGAGACTCCGGTAAAAACTGCACGCCCCCAAAGACGTAAGAACAACGGCGATAACAGCGATCGTCCTTTAAAAGCAAAATCGACAAGACGAACGCAACAACAGAAAACCCAGCGAGCAGATAAAAACGTTGATATTGCCGACTCAACAGCGCAAAACGACGAAAAGGAAGTACGCAATGAACGTCCAGCACGTTCCGAGCGTCGTACACGCCGCCCTCGTATGCAGGATCCAGTCGCAAACAACAACAAAAATGTTATCGAAGATGAAAGCGCGGATAGAAATGTTCAAAACAGAACCGATAAAAACGATAGACTTGAAAAATCGGAACGTACTGAGCGGATACAAAAAACTCGTCGCCAGCATTCTGACGGTGACAATCAACGCAGATCTTTGCGTCGACACGGACCTGAGCTGTCAGCTGCATCATTGATCCGCGCGCAGGAAGGCTTGATAAGCCGTGAATGGAAGGCTGTGGAATACAAGCCCTTACATTTTACAGAAGCACCTGCAGGGAATACTGATGAGGATCATCC
>CABQMD010000103.1 GCA_902465145.1 uncultured Succinatimonas sp.
GCCGAGGCCTGACGGCATTTAAGGAGTATTACTATTATGACTGCAACAGTTGCTATTATTCTCGCTTTGGGCATGGTATTCATGCTCGTTTTGGGAGTTCCCATTGCCATCGCCATCGCCATTTCCTCGGTGGTCGCAGGCGGCGTGGCCCTTGACTTCAACATGATGTTGACCACCGGAGCTCAGCGTACTTTTACCGGCGTTTCGGTATTCACCCTGATCGCCATTCCTTTCTTCATACTTGCCGGTAACATCATGAACCAAGGCGGCATCGCCATCAGGCTCATGAATTTTGCCCGCGTATTGGTAGGAAAACTTCCGGGCTCTTACGCTCATACCAATGCCATGGCCAACATGATGTTCGGTGCAATCTCAGGCTCCGGCGTGGCTGCAGCTTCAGCTATGGGTACCATCATTGGCCCCATCGCCGTAAAAGACGGCTATTCAAGAGACTTCATGGCAACCATCAACGTGGCTACCGCACCTACCGGTCTTTTAATCCCGCCTTCAAACGTACTCATTACCTACGCTTTGGTTTCAGGCGGTACCTCGGTTGCAGCTTTGTTCTTGGGCGGCTATCTGCCTGGCATACTCTGGGGCTTAGCCTGCATGATCGTCGCAACCATCATTGCAAAACGCAACGGTTATAAGGGCGACTCGCAAAAACTTACACTGCAGCTTTTTACCAAGACCACTTTTGAAGCCGTCCCAGCACTGCTTTTGATCGTCATCGTGATAGGCGGTATCATCGTCGGTGCATTCACTGCAACGGAAGGCGCCATCGTAGCCGTGGTTTATTCGCTTATCTTGTCAGTGTTCTACAAAAACCTTACCGTAAAAGGTCTGCTTAAGATCTACAAAGACTCATCCGAAATGACCGGCATCATCATCTTCTTGATCGGTGTATCCTCCATCATGTCCTGGGTGATTTCCTTCGTACAGATCCCCGACGCAGTAGGTGCCCTGTTACACGGCATTTCTGATAACAAGATTGTGATCCTGCTTATCATCAACGTGTTCCTTCTCTTTATCGGCACCTTCCTCGACACCACTCCGGCAGTGCTGATCTTTACCCCGATCTTCCTGCCCATTGCCATAAGCTGCGGTTTAAGCCCAGTTGAGTTCGGTATCATCATTACCTACAACCTCTGCATAGGCCTCATCACTCCTCCTGTTGGCAACATCCTGTTCGTAGGCGTTAAAGTAGGCAAGACCACCATCGAGCGTGTCATGAAGAGCATTCTTCCTTACTACGCCGTGATCTTCTTGGTATTGCTGGTCATCACCTACCTGCCCTTCCTGTGCTCATGGATCCCGCAGATCTGCGGTTATGACGCCTCCATGGGTGCTACTGCCAAGGAAATGCTCGGTTATTGATCTTAGATAAGACCGCTTTTAGCGGTCTTATTACGCGGAATAAAGGATATAAAATGAAAAAATTTATGGATAAGGATTTCCTGCTGGAATCTGATACTGCAAAAACTCTCTTTCACGATCATGCCGCCAAGATGCCAATCATCGACTATCACTGCCACATCAATCCGCAGCAGATAGCTGAAAACTACCGTTTTCGTAACATCACCGACGCCTGGCTCTCAGGTGATCACTACAAATGGCGCATGATCAGATCAAACGGAATTCCTGAAGATATGATCACAGGAGACAAGAGCAGCGATTATGAAAAATTTAAGATGTTTGCCAAATCTCTGCCCCGTGCCATAGGCAATCCGCTCTATCACTGGACCCACCTTGAACTGCAACGTTATTTCGGGATCACCAAGATCTTAAATGAGGACACTTGTGACGAGATCTGGAATGAATGCAACGAAAAATTAAAGTCCGACGACATGACCGTACAGGGCATCATCAGACAGTCACACGTAAAATGCATCTGCACCACCGACGATCCTGCTGACTCCTTGGAATGGCATAAGAAACTGGCTGCCGATCCTAATTCTCCTTGCAAAGTATTGCCGGCATGGCGTCCTGACAAGGCCATGAAAGTTGAGAAACCTGGTTTTGCTGAATATGTAGAAAAAGTAGGCAATCTTACGGGAACTAAGATCACCTCCTGCAAAGAATTTTTTGCCGCCATCGATGAGCGTATGAAATTCTTTAACGACATGGGATGTCGGGCTGCCGATCACGGTATCGATTACGCTTACTGCACCAAGATAAGTGACAGTGAACTTGAAGCCATCTTCCAAAAAGGCTTGAGAAAGGAAAGCGTCAATGCTGCCGAAACCGAAGCCTACAAGACCATGATCCTCTTACACCTTG
Organism: uncultured Succinatimonas sp.; assembly: GCA_902465145.1. Classification (GTDB taxonomy): domain Bacteria; phylum Pseudomonadota; class Gammaproteobacteria; order Enterobacterales; family Succinivibrionaceae; genus Succinivibrio. The sequence goes on from CABQMD010000103.1 coordinate 2,281, forward strand.
CCAAAGGCTATGCCAAATACGGCTGGGTCATGCAAATACATTTTGGCGCCGTACGCGATCCAAATACTCCGATGTATGAACGCCTGGGGGCCGATACCGGCTTTGACACCATGGGGGATCGTCTTTGCGCAGAAGGTATAGACAGATTCATGAACGAGCTCACCTTACAAGGAAGCCTGCCAAAAATGATCTGGTACTCCTTAAATCCTGCCGACGATCCGGTGATCGGTACTGCCATCGGTGCTTTCCAGGGACCTGAAGCACAGGGTAAGATCCAGCAAGGCTCAGCCTGGTGGTTTAATGATCATTACACCGGCATGATCAATCAAATGACTTCATTTGCAAGCCTTTCCGTGCTCGGCAACTTTCTCGGGATGCTTACCGACTCAAGATCCTTCCTTTCCTATACCCGTCACGAGTACTTCAGAAGGATATTGTGCAATCTCATCGGAGGCTGGGTTGAAAAAGGCATGTATCCTGACGACATGAAGTTCTTAGGACAGATTGTGGAAGACATTTCCTTTAACAACACCAACAAGTATTTCGGTTTTAACGTCTGATTAAAACATTACAGGTTAACAAGCCCTAGCCAAACGCCGCCTCACCGCGGCGTTATTTGTTTTTGACTTTGAAACCTTGTTTTTTTGAGATCTTGCTTTAGCATAATTTGAGATCTTATGAAATCATCATCTTTTAAAGATCAAATAGTTAAGTGATGTTTTTTGAGATCTTGGCTCAAAACGATTTGAGATCTTTATGTAAAGTTGCACGGTACAAATCGTTACTCTTTTGTAGTACCGACTACATAGACACTTAACCGGCCTTTTCCCTTTTTCTCAAGTTTTTTTACTTCACACAAATATTTAATCAGCGTGAAAGCTTTTGTCGTTCCCACATTCAGCAAATTTTCAACATCTTTTCTGGTAACAGATCCCTTTTCCGCGGCGTACTTAACTATGAGATCCTTTTGCTTATCCGAAGGTAATTCTCTACTTTGACGGTAAGGGACCGGAGTCGCCGCCGCCTCGTTTCTGTTCGGAAGTGTCACTCTGAAAACGCCTTTAGCCGTCTCAAACTTCGGCTTCTTTTGATCGTTTTTGTACGCCTTTTCTATCTTTCCTATACCGGTACCGTAACTTTCAATCAGCCTCATACGATAGAAAATCGCAGCAAGAGCAGGATTACGAGACTGCGATACCCCAAGAAAAATAGCTTCCAATTCAAGACCTGGCACCAGTCCGCCGAGGGACACGAACTCTATTCTGTCCTCATAAATATTTATGAGGTTGCCTCCGCTCAAAGCATAGTCCCGGTGAACAATGCTGTTTAGCAAACTCTCCCTTAACGCTTCTTCAGGGTAATCCCTTTTATCAGTTCTCTCCAAGCCTGAGAATGTTGCTTTTGTTTTATTATTCAAATTGATAAACTCATACACTTCTTCTAATTGCTTAAAAAGCGATCCGCTGAATTCTTTTCTGTCACGAAATATTTCCTTATCAGTTCCCTGAAATACGGCCGCTTTTGTGGTAATTTCGCATTGATCGGAAAGCAACAAAGCTAAATTAGTATACAGACCGTCATCCCCGATCAACTTCAGAGTACGCATTTGCGAAACTCCGAGCTCCAAGGATCTTTTTTGCATCTCCTTTTTGAAGACTTCAAAAGTTAAATCCTGATTCAAACTTCTGGACAATTCAAAAGATCTGCCGCTGTTTTGAAGGATCATTTCTCTGATCCCTTCTTCGGTCATAGGCTGCGTCGAACTGCCTTTTCTTACGTACACGCCGCTTGGCTTCAATCCTTTTTCCTTAAGGTAATACGGACGATTCGTACCGGTGGTAACCTCGATCTTCACAATATTTTTTCCGTCTATCTTAATGGTGTTCACTCTGACAAATGGCATGACATCAGGGGAGATCGCGTCTTTTAAGGAGTTGACGATTTTAAGCATCACTCCGTCTGGATCATCTACACCAACAGCAACTCCGTCTTTTCTTAAGCCTACAAACACACTTCCGCCGTCGCTGTTTGCAAATCCCATTACTTCTTTTCGTATGTCGGGAACATATTCCTGCTTAAATTCGATATTTTGATTTTCAAATGAAAACATCTGTCTGTTTCTTTCTTTCTTTTTCTTTCTTTTTTATTTTAAAGAAAGAAAGAAAGAAAGAAAAGAAGAATGGTCAAG
>CABQMD010000104.1 GCA_902465145.1 uncultured Succinatimonas sp.
GTATAGTTTCCTTCAAAGAAAGTAACTTTTCCTTCATCACCGTAGTCAAGGATATGCGTGGCAATACGATCAAGGAACCAGCGATCATGTGAGATCACCATGGCACTGCCTGGGAATTCGGTCAGAGCATTTTCCAAAGCACGCAAAGTTTCCACATCCAAATCGTTGGTAGGTTCGTCCAAAAGCAGCAGATTTCCGCCTACCTGCAACAGCTTTGCCAGTTGCAGACGACCGCGTTCTCCGCCTGAAAGATCTCCAACCCGCTTTTGCTGATCGGAGCCTTTGAAATTGAAGCGGCCGATGTAAGAGCGTGCCGGGATCTCGTAGTTGCCGATCTTGAGAATGTCGCGACCTTCGGAGATCTCGTCAAATACGGTATTCTCAGGTTTCATCTTGTCACGGAACTGTTCGACATAGGCTGTAACTACGGTATCACCCAAAGTTACAGAGCCTGAGTCAGGTTGCTCCATGCCGGTGATCATGCGAAAGAGCGTGGATTTTCCAGCACCGTTAGGACCTATGATGCCGACTATGGCTCCTTGTGGTACGCTGAAGGAAAGATCGTCTATGAGTACTTGTCCGTCATAAGCTTTGGACAAATTTTTAACTTCGACGACTTTTTCGCCAAGACGCGGCCCAGGCGGAATATAGAGTTCGTTAGTTTCGTTGCGGCGCTGATAATCCACTGAGGACAATTCTTCAAAGCGTTGCATGCGTGCTTTGGATTTTGCCTGACGTCCTTTGGCTCCCTGACGTACCCAGTCAAGCTCGCGTTCAATCGATTTGCGTCTTGCCGATTCTGTACTTTCTTCGATCTTAAGGCGCTGATCTTTTTGATCAAGCCAGCTTGAATAGTTACCCTGCCAGGGAATGCCTTCGCCGCGGTCAAGTTCTAAGATCCAGCCTGCAACATTGTCCAGGAAATAACGATCGTGCGTGACTGCAACTACAGTCCCTGGGTATTGATGTAAGAATTGTTCAAGCCAGTCGATGGATTCTGCGTCCAGATGGTTGGTAGGCTCGTCCAGAAGCAACATGTCAGGCTTTTCAAGCAGCAGACGGCACAAGGCTACGCGGCGTCTTTCACCGCCTGAAAGTACCTTGATCTTGCGATCGTAAGGAGGCAGGCGCAATGCATCAGCCGCTTTATCTATCTGCGGCTCCAGATTGTGTCCGTCTTTTGCTTGGATCAGCGCTTCAAGCACGGCCTGTTCTTTTGCCAGAGCGTCAAAATCGGCATTTTCGTCGGCGTATTCGTTGTAAACTTCATCAAGTCTTGCCAAGGCTTTGATTACGTCGTCAAAGGCTTCTTCGACGGTTTCACGCACGGTCTTTTCCGGATCCAGCATCGGCTCCTGCGGAAGATAACCTATGCGTATCCCCGGTTGCGGTCTTGCTTCACCTTCATAATCCTTGTCAACACCTGCCATGATCTTGATCAAGGTGGATTTGCCTGCGCCGTTCAATCCCAGCACGCCTATTTTGGCTCCGGGGAAGAAAGACAGAGAGATATCCTTGAGGATTTGACGTTTGGGCGGAACGATTTTTCCGACCCTGTTCATGGTGTAAATAAACTGAGCCATGTTTTAAAAAAGTAATCCCTCACTGTTTTTAGTTAATCAGTAAGGGAAATTGTATCAGCGGGGTGAAAATAAAGCTAATGCGCGCGTCACACAAAGCGTCAGCCGTTGTTGAGGATCTGCAGTGCAATTTCAGGGCGGGTGTTGGCTTGAGTGAGAATGGAGGTCGCACCCTGTTGCAGGATCTGCTGGGTAGTCATCTCGGTGACCTCTTCGGCGTAGTCGGTATCGCGTATGCGTGATCTGGCATCGCTCACGTTGTTTGAAATATTCTGCTGGTTTCTGATGGTGGATTCAAGACGATTTTCCACGGCCCCTAATTCTGCGCGCTTGAAATCGACGGCGTTTAAGACCTGATCGATGCCTCCCAGCACCGCCTGAGCACCTGAATAGGTACTTATGTCGATGCCTTTACCGTTTTGATCGTATGAAAATATGTCGACGAATTTATAGCTACGTGCTACTCCGTCATCGTCGGTAACGGTAAATTCGGCAGTGCTTCCGCTGCCTCCGGTGGCGTACTCTCCTGCAAGTTTTGCCAGAGCTCCGGTTTGAAAGCCGCAGCGCAGGTCAATTTTGATAACCGAATTGGGATCCGGGGATATTTGGAAACGGGCTACTGAGGCTGCTCCGCTTAATATTTCTTCGCCTGCAAAGGTGGTGCGGTTGGCAATACGGCAAATTTCTTCGTTTAGTTCGTCAACTTCCTGTTGCAGTGAATTGCGATCTTCTGCCGAATTGGTACCGTTGGCAGATTGCAACGCCAAAGTACGGATGGTTTGCAACATGTTTGAAATTTCGTCAATGGCACCTTCTGCAGTCTGAGCGTAAGAAATGCCGTTTTGGGCTATGCGGTTGGTTTCATCAAGAGCATTGATTTCTCTGGTGAAGCGGTCCGAGGTTTGCATGCCGGCAGGATCGTCCTTGGCTGTATTGATGCGTAAACCGGTGGAGATGCGCTGATAGCTGGTATCAAGTTTTGCGGTACTGCGTTGCAATGAATATTGAGATTGCAATGCTGACAAATTGGTATGCAGAAAAAGCGACATATAACTCTCCTGTCGCGGTCTGTTTTTGCCGCGGCGTTCTTCTGCGAAGAGTTATGAAAAAAACATGCCAATTTGTAAAAATTTTGCCTGAACAAAATATTTACAACAAATATATCGCTGCGGCATTAAGCAGATAATGCAGGCGGTACGGAGATAATTTGACGATTAGGAACTGATGATAAGTATCAGTTGCGCAACAGTTCAAGCTGGTTTTCAATAAGGGATGAAACCGAACTCAGCTCTTCTTTTATGCGGGCAAGTCCCTTGTTTCCGGAGTCGGTCAGAGAACTTATTTCAGAGGTAGCCTGAAGTATGCCGTTGGTATGTTCGGCCTGAGTGGCGCAGGAATTGGCAATTTGTTCGTTGAGGTCGGAAATGGTGGCGAAGGTTCCCATGATCTCTTCAATTGAAGAATTTGCACGTGAACTTTGATCTACGGAATTTTTCATTTCGCCTTCGCACAGCGCCATGACTTTGACGGTATTATCAACAGCTCCCATAAGCCTTTCCACCGTGGCAGTGACCTGACCTGCCTGTACGGCAGTTTGTTTTGCAAGTTCACGAACTTCGTCGGCTACAACGGCAAAACCGCGTCCGTATTCGCCGGAGCGGGCCGCTTCTATATTGGCGTTCAAAGCCAGCAAATTAGTCTGGTCGGCAATGCCTGCGATGGTATTTACTATATTGTTAATTTCATCTCCCATTTTGGCGATTGCAGATACCGCTGCCGATGAGTTTTTGAGTTTGGCGGCCAAAGCATGGGTAGTGGTGATGTTGTCCTGCATGGCGCAACGGCAGGCGTCTGAATTTTTTTCAGCTGCTCTGACTTCGTCAAGAGCCGATTTGGCAAATCCGGTGATCTGGGATATTCCGTCGTTTAATGATGCTACAGCCTGTTCGGTATTGTGGGTGAGCGTAATTTGAGCCTGCAATCCTTGCTGTGTTTCTGCAACTGCATTTAACCCAGAATCGGTTGCCTGCAATTGCTCCTGCGCAGTCTGTTCGGCATGATCGTTCGCACTTACGTTTTGGTTTGCCAAAGCGCACATGGAGGCTATGGCAGGATCAGGATCGTTTATCCCTTGTTTTGCCAGATCTTTGTCACCAGATGCAAGCTTTTGGGCAACGTTACGTATTCTGTTGTTTTTTTCTTTGACCACCTTCAACGTGTATATATTCACCACCGCAATCAACGCTAAACCCGAGAGAAGGATGATCATTGCCTTGTCAAAATGTTGAGCAGGAGACGATTCCATGTGCCCAGGGTAAAGCAACCACAAGGCTGCGGCAATACTTGCAGCCGAGAGCAACAACGAAATGAACACCGCCACCGGGATCAGTTTTTCAATGTTCGTAATGTTTTTCTTATTTTTTGGGGCTAAGTTGCTCATGAAATTGTCCTTTTGGATTATGCCTACGGGATCATTAACGGCAGTTTGGTGGCGATTTTAAAGCATTTTGGTTATGAATGAAAAAGAGAAGGGCAGAAACGGGACTGGAATTTTGTAGTTTTCTTCAAATATGTCTAAAATGATCTTCTTAGAGCTCACCAAAAGGTGAAAGGATCACCGATTTTCTAATACTGGTTTTTTTGTTATGGCGGTCAAGAAAAAACAAGGCGCGAATGTGATTGCGGTTAATCGCCGTGCCAGTTTCGAATATTTTATTGAAGAACGCTTTGAGGCCGGACTTTCTTTGCAAGGATGGGAAGTAAAGGCATTGCGTGCCGGTAAAGCCAATATAAGCGACGCTTATGTTACCGTAAAAGGTAACGAAGTGATCATGTTGGGATCAATTATCAATCCGCTTAAAACTTCATGTGCATTTGTGGTGAGT
>CABQMD010000105.1 GCA_902465145.1 uncultured Succinatimonas sp.
TAGTCGACTACTCAGCTCCCAATGTTGCAAAAGAGATGGCAGTACATCATCTGCGCTCCACCGTAATAGGTGATGCCGTAGTAAGAGTTCTGGAATTTTTAGGAAACAAAGTGATCCGTGCCAACCATATCGGTGATTGGGGAACCCAATTCGGCATGTTGATAGCGTACCTTGAGAAGAAAGAAAATGAATCCGGACAAGGTATGGATCTGAGCGACTTTGAAGCTTTCTACCGTGAAGCCAAGGAATGCTACGATCAAGACGAGGAATTTGCCGTCAAAGCCCGCCACTACGTAGTTTTGCTCCAGGGCGGCGACGAGTACTGCCGCAAAATGTGGAAAAAACTCGTTAATATGACCATGGATCAAAACCAAAAACTTTATGATCGTTTGGACGTAACATTAAAACCGGAAAACATTATGGGCGAAAGCCTTTACAACAGCATGTTGCCCGGCATAGTTCAAGATCTCATCGATAAGGGAATTGCTGTTGAAGATCACGGGGCTATCGTCGTCTACCTGCCACAGTTTAAAAATAAGGAAGGCGAACCTCTGGGCAACATCGTACGCAAGCAGGACGGCGGCTATCTTTATACCACCACCGACATTGCCTGCATTAAATACCGTACCGAAACTCTGCATGCAGATCGCATCATCTATTTTACCGACTCAAGACAACATCAACACCTTGAAACCGTCTGGGCTATCTGCCGCAAAGCCGGTTATTGCCCTGACTCCGTATCTTTGGAACACTGCCCTTTCGGCATGATGCTGGGTAAAGACGGCCGTCCGTTTAAAACCCGTTCAGGCGGTACGGTAAAACTGCGCGACGTTTTGGACGAAGCTGAAAATCGCGTCGAGCAATTGTTGCAAAAACGCGGCAGTAATTTGGAAGGGGAAGAGCGCCGTCAAGTGGTCCACAATATCGCCATCGGAGCCGTTAAATATGCCGATCTTTCCAAAAACCGTACTACCGACTATATATTTGACTGGGATCAGATGCTAGCATTCGACGGCAATACTGCACCTTATCTGCAATACGCCTACAGCCGCATCAGAGCCATCTTCAGAAAATCAAATGATAAACCTGGGAAAATAATTATCAAAGACGAAGCTGAAGACAAGCTCTCAGCAAAACTCCAAGGCTTCGCCGAAACCGTAAATACCGTAGGTCAGAAAGGATTACCCAACCTCTTATGCAACTATCTCTTTGAACTGGCTGAATGCTATATGCATTTTTATGAAAAATGTCCGATTTTAAAAGAGGAAGTCGACGCTGAAACTCGCAAGAGCCGTTTGGCTTTAAGTGCGCTGACTGCATCAGTACTCAAACAAGGTTTGAATCTTTTGGGTATCAATGTCATGGAGCAGATGTAATTTATGCACAAGAAGCCCAGTTCAGTTGGTATCAAACAACAGCGTCAGGAGATCCTAAAACGCGGTTTGATAGGCATAGTCTGTGTACTGGCTTTAGCTTTTGCCGTATCGTTCATAGGCGGAGGAGATAATCAACAGTCAAAAAAAGATACGTCAAAATCAGATGAAACAACTACGCTCGATACGGACGCTCTTCTAAACGGAGACGCCCAACAGCCTGTACAAAACGCTCAACAGATCCCGGCAAGCCGCAGGTTCGATTATCAAGGAGGCGGAGATGCTTCTGCACCAATAGCTCCTTCATCAGAAAACGTCGCAAACAATCAGCAACCGGCTGTGTCGGACGATCCGTCTTCACAGATAACAACTCTGCCGGCAAAGGACGGAGCTCCTGTGGACGCTTTTATGGAAGAAGGGCCTGCGTATCCAAACAACGATACCATTGAAAAATCAGTGCCTGATACAGAGCCGACAACAACGATGCAGTCAAAACCTCAGGTACAGGATACTCCTGCGGCATCTTCACAACCTGACAAAACGCCTTCATCTGCAACGGAACAACAACCGACATCGACAAAAGCTTCTCTTTACTGCGGCAGTTACCCGTCCTCGGCAAAAGCAGAAGAACAAAAAGCTATCATGGCTTTTCAAGGATTGTCTTCAACCGTTGTACGTTACAAAGGAGTTTATTCGCTAAAACTTGGTCCTTATAAAAATCGCGACCGAGCCAAGGCAGCTTTTAACGATTTAGATGCCAAGGGATTAGTCACAGAATGTTCTCTTGAAAACGAGTGATCATGTAGCCATATATTGTCATATCGTCTGTTCAAACGGATGTCCAAGTACGTGAAAAAATAAGAAAGGTTTTTTAATGACAACAATCGTAACCGTACGCCGCAACGGCGTAGTAGCCATGGCTGGTGACGGTCAAGTAACCATGGGACAAAGTACCATACTAAAAAGCAATGCCATCAAAGTGCGCAAAGTATTCCATGGCAAAGTGATCGCCGGATTTGCCGGTTCTACAGCCGATGCTTTTACTTTGTTGGATCTCTTTGAAAAAAAACTTGAAGAGCATCAGGGAATTTTAGAAAGAGCCTGTATCGAATTGGCAAAACTTTGGCGCAGTGATCGTGCACTGCGCAAATTGGAAGCAGTGATCATTGTTGCTGACAAACGAGCCTCTTACATGATCACGGGAACCGGAGATGTTGTCATTATGGATGATGACATACTTGCCACGGGATCAGGCGGCAACTACGCTTTGGCCGCAGCTCGTGCTCTGGTACGCAATACCGATCTTGGAGCAGAGGACATAGTAAAACAGGCTTTGAGCATAGCCTCGGAGATCTGTGTCTTCACCGACTCCTACCAAACCATAGAAACATTAGAATCGGAACGTTGATCATGTCAGAACTTACTCCGCGCGAAATTGTTAATGAGTTAAATTGCTTTATCATCGGTCAGGATGACGCCAAAAAATCGGTGGCCATCGCCTTGCGTAATCGTTGGCGTCGCATGCAGGTCAACCCAGATTTAAGGAGCGAAATCGTTCCTAAAAATATTTTGATGATAGGCCCCACCGGTGTCGGAAAAACGGAAATAGCAAGACGACTTGCAAAACTTGCAAAAGCTCCTTTTATTAAAGTCGAAGCTACAAAATATACCGAGGTAGGTTATGTAGGTAAAGACGTAGAATCCATGATCCGCGATTTGGCCGACGTAGCCTTAAAAATGGTCAAGGAAGACGCCTTTAAACAGAACAAAGAGCGGGCTGAAGATTTAGCTGAAGAACGTATTCTCGACATATTAGTTCCACCTAAATCTGACGAAACCGAGGAGCAGAAAGCCCAAAGCGCTGCCCGCCAAATGTTTCGTAAAAAGTTCCGCGAAGGATCTTTGAACGATACGGAAATAGAGATCAATATCCAGCGTCAAAACGATGAGCCACGCGACGGTGCTATCGAGTTTATCGGCGGATTCGGCTCGCAGGAAATGAATGATCAGCTAGAAAATCTGTTTTCAAGCCTCAATTCCCGTAAGAACACACCAAAACGCATGAAAGTCAAAGATGCGTTCAAAGCGTTAACAGACGAAGAAGCCGCAAAACTTACAAAAACTTCTGATTTAAAAAGAGCTGCGGTTGAGCTTTGTGAAAATAACGGAATAGTCTTTATTGATGAAATCGATAAGATCTGTCAGGACGGAGCTCACGATTCAGGTCAAGTTTCCCGTCAGGGAGTACAACGAGATCTGCTGCCGCTTATCGAAGGCAGTAACGTACGTACCAAAATCGGCATGGTAAAAACCGATCACATACTTTTTATAGCCTCAGGAGCATTCCAACTTTCAAAACCGTCAGATCTGATCCCGGAATTGCAAGGAAGACTGCCTATACGCGTAGAACTCAAAGCTTTAACTGCGCGAGATTTTGAACGCATACTGACCGAGCCACATAATTCGCTGGTTCGCCAATACGAATTGCTCATGGCTTCAGACAATGTCAAATTAACTTTTGATGAAAGTGCAGTAAAACGCATTGCAGAAGATGCATACAGCGTTAATGAACGTACTGAAAATATCGGTGCCCGTAGACTGCATACCTTGATGGAAAAAATAGTAGAAGAAATCTCGTTTACAGCTCCTGAACATCCGGGTGAAGAAATAGTGATCGATGCCAAATACGTCGACGAACGCTTGAAAGATCTGGTTTCCAACGAAGATCTTAGCAGGTACATTCTTTAATGGAAGAACAAAAAGACAGCATGACGCCCAAGGAGCAAATGCTTATTGGGCAACTTCAGGAGCTTCTAAGTGCTGCGGAAAAAACAGCCACAGCACTTAGAAACACTCGTGAAGAACTTGATGATCGCGAACGTGAAACTGCTGCTTTGCGCCGATCAATGATAGAACTAAAAGAAGAGAATCAACATCTGCGCGAAGTGCTTCAAACATGGCGTCAACGTTTGGATGCAGTTCTTTCACAATTGAAAGCATTGAATTAAATTTAGTTAAATTCTTACTCCAGAAGGCGATCTAATCTGCCTCGCCTCAGTATCCTCCAAAATCTCGGATCTCTATT
>CABQMD010000106.1 GCA_902465145.1 uncultured Succinatimonas sp.
ATATTTTGCTGTTTATCCCGGCTTGAAACACTTTTTTATTAAAAAAAAACACAAAATAAAAATATTTTTTATACCAAACATGCGACTATTACAACTAACTTGCTGTTATATAATCAAAAAGCGCAAAGAAAATCATTTGCTATAATTAATCCCGATTTGATGTACGGGCCGTTGGTAGCTTAACTGCGCCTTTTTTGAGAGGAGAGCACACTTTTTTATGAAGGAAGTAAAACTCTTCACCGACGGCTCATGTATCGGCAACCCGGGCCCGGGAGGATGGGCCGCGGTACTTGAATACAAAGGACACATCAAAAAAATCGCTCAGGGTTACGAACTTACGACTAACAATCGTATGGAACTGTCCGCAGTCATCCAAGGACTGTCGGCTTTGAAAGAACCCTGCAAGGTGACGGTTACCACTGACAGTCAATACGTTAAAAACGGTATGACTTCATGGCTTGCCGGCTGGAAACGTCGCAACTGGATCACCAGCGATAAGAAGGCGGTAAAAAATAAAGATCTGTGGCAAAAGCTTGATCAGGAATGCTCACGCCACGAGATCGTCTGGAAATGGGTGAAAGGTCATGCCGGACATCCCCAGAATGAATTGTGTGACGAATTGGCGCACAATGCCGCTCTTGGAGACCGAAAAATACCTGATCTTGGGTTTGTCTCCTAATTATCAGCTAACTTTGAGGGTCCAGCATGCCAATGCTACGGCTCTCCTCACGGGAATACGATGATTAGAAAAACTTTTTTACTGATATGTGCTGCCTGGACAGCGGCTGCCATGAACCTTACCGCCTGCAATTCAACATCTCAGGCAGAAACGGTGGACAAAGCCGCACTTGAAGCACAGCGTCTTGAAATGTTGCGCCAGCAGGAGATGCAACAAAATGTGTGGGAAAGCCGACTGGCGACGGAAAACCGCTTTTCCATGAACATCACCCCTACTAAAGAAGAACAGCGCATCGCAAGAAAACACGCTTCTTCCGTGGTAGGGAATCTCTCGCGCAACAAATTTTTCATTCACTATCTTTTAACGAGACTTCAGGAGAACGACATGCCTATAGAGCTGGCGGCCGTTCCTCTGGTCGAAAGCGGACTTAATCCGCAAGTAGGTTCCAACGGCGGAGCACACGGCCCGTGGCAGTACAAACGCGCCACCGGTCGCTCGGTCGGATTGCAAACAAGCAAAGGTTTTGATGAAATTTACGATTTCGTCGAATCCACCGATGCCTCGGTTCGCTATCTGCAAAAGCTCTATCGCGATCTGGGAGCTTGGGATTTGGCCGTAGCTGCCTATAATCAGGGTGAATACGGAGTCAAAAGAGCCGTGGACGCAGCAAAATCCAGAGGGGTAAGCGAGATCAATTCTCAAACGGTCAGGCTCTCCAAAGGAGCAAGGAATTACTTGCAACGTTTCCGTGCTTATGCCGACATTCTGCGCAACCCGCAAAATTACGGAGTAAAACTCCCTGAAGTTAAAAACCGTCCGGCTTTCAGGAAAGTTGAAATTGCAGGTCGCGTAAACTCCATGCGCAAAGCCGCGGAGCTTTCAGGAGCGGATCTTTCCACCCTTAAGATCCTTAACAACGGTTATCGTAGCGATCATCTGAGCACTGCAGATGAACACGGTCTTTATGTACCGGTGGAACATGCTTCAAGACTTGAGCACGTATTACAGGCTTACGGCAATCAGTCCTACGATACCAACGCTGAAGTCTCTGCCGAGAATTAAACCTTAACCTGAAACTGCTTGGGGCGCTGCTATGTCAGCGCCTGTTTTTTTTAAACTTCGTACTTGGCAAGAGCTTTTATAAATTCATCCTCATAAATTATCTTTACACCAAGCTCCTGCGCTTTAGTAAACTTGGATCCCGGCGCCTCGCCGCAGATCACTGCATAAGTTTTCTTGGATACGGATCCTGAAACCTTGGCTCCCAAAGACTGCAACTTTTCTTTAGCCTCGGATCTGTCCATAGATGAAAGAGTACCGGTAATGACATAGGTTCTTCCTTCAAGCGGACTTTTTCCTGCCTGTTGCTCGGAACTCTGTGGCAAAGATACCGGCTCTATTCCGGCACTGAAGAGATCTCCTTTGGAAAGCAAAGCCGAAATCACCTCAAGATTATGTTTTTCTGCAAAGAAATCCAAAATATGCTCTGCAGCCACAATGCCTATATCTGGCAAATTAAGCAACTGATTGAGCTTTGCATGCATGAGTTCGTCAAAAGTTCCGAAATTTTTAGCCAAAGTCATGGCCGTTGAAGTTCCCACCTCACGTATACCCAAAGCATAAATAAAACGGTTCATGGGTACGCTGCGGGAGGCATCCAAGGCTTTTTTCAATTTTTTTGCTGTCACCGTGCCCAAAAGACGGACTTTCTTCCCGTCATTACCAGGATCCAAAACCAAGGTTGCCAAATCTTCAGCAGTCAACAAATAAAGATCGGCTATGCTTTTGACCTTTTTAGCTCCGACCAAAGCCTCTACAATGCGTGAGCCGAAGCCTTCAATATCCATGGCATCGCGCGATACGAAATGCAGTATTCCTTCCCTAAGCTGAGCAGGACACACCAGCCCGCCTGTACACCTTGCCGCGGCCTCTCCTTCAAGCCTTTCAATCTTTGATCCGCATTCGGGGCAGAATTTCGGAAAAACGATATCCTTTACGTTTTCGTCACGTTTTTCAAGTACAACGCCAGAGATCTGCGGAATGACATCCCCTGCTCTGCGTACAATCACGATATCGCCTATCTTTACCCCGAGACGCTTTATCTCATCTTCATTATGCAAAGTGGCATTCGATACCGTAGCACCGCCTACATACACAGGTTTTAAACGAGCCACTGGGGTTACCGCCCCAGTACGTCCTACCTGAAAGGTAACATCCAAAAGCTTTGTCATCATTTCTTCAGGCGGAAATTTATAGGCTATAGCCCATCTTGGGTTCTTGGCAGTAAATCCCATTTCCTCCTGAGCTTTTATCGAATTAACTTTAAGTACCGTCCCGTCTATATCGTAGTCAAGAGAAGGACGGTTTAACAGCAGACCTTTGTAAAATTCGTCAAGACCCAAAACACCTTTCACCACTTTTACATTGGGATTTACCGGCATTCCCCACTTTTTTAAGATCTGCAGTCTTGCATATTGGGTATCAGGCAAATCATAACCACGGCACTCTCCTATGTAATAAGCATTAAAGGTTAGAGGACGGTGAGCCGTAACCGCAGGATCGAGCTGACGCAACGAGCCTGCCGCCGCATTACGCGGATTTGCAAAAACTTTGCCGCCTTTTAAACGCGCATTCTCATTCCAACGATCAAAACCGCTGCGAGGCATAAATACCTCACCGCGCACATCCAGATACTCAGGAATATTTTCGCCCTTAAGTCTTAATGGAATTGATTTTATGGTTCTTACGTTTGCAGTGATGTTTTCGCCTACTTTACCGTCACCGCGGGTTGCCCCTCTTACCAAAACTCCGTTTTCGTAGATCAAAGAAACGGCAAGACCGTCAAGCTTGGGTTCCGCGCAGTACTCAACTTGCCCACCTCCCTGAAATTCCGACATCCGGCGATCAAAATCATGCAATTCCTCGTCATTGAAGATATCACCCATGGACATCAAAGGAACACGGTGTTCAACACTCTCGAATGCAGATACAGCTATACCGCCTACCCTGTGAGTAGGAGAATCCGCAGCAATCAAAGCAGGATCATCATGTTCCATGAGCTCAAGTTCACGATAAAGCCTGTCATATTCGGCATCGGGAACCACAGGAGCATCATCATTGTAGTAGGCAACAGCCCAACGATTTAAGGTATCTACCAGATCACGGTAATGCTTTGTATCACTCATGAAAATTCTCTAAGACTGCTTTCCGGCAAAAGAAGCGGGATGGTTAAGTAAAAAAAGACGACGGCCCGGCCTTTTAGGACCGGGCAGAAAAAATCAGTAGATCTGTTTTACGGCACCGGATGCCTCGTCATAGCTGCGCAGTAAAGAAAGTATATCTTCAACGCGCTTTGCTCCGAGTTCATGACCATTTATATCGGTAAGCCTGCCGCCTAAGCGTGATGCTATTTCCAAAGCGGCATTCCACATGCAGTTATAGTAACCTTCGGCTTTGCCGATTTCCGGCAGTTTCATATAAAGAGCAAGTGAGGACGTCTCAAAATCTTTCATATTCTCAGGAAAAATGAAAGGCTTTTTCAGCGAACATACTCTGAATACCACGTTTACTTGAGATAAATCCTTTCCGACGGCCTCAGGACACACATACAGGCCGTTGCGGGTGCGCATAAATCCCCATTCATTAAACAGCTCTTCAAGTTTGACTCCGGAAAATGGTCTGGTGTTTTCACTTTGCACGTTTATTTCATAGGACTCGGCAGGCTTTATATGCATTTGTCCAGAGAACGACTTTTTTTCCTGAACGTTT
>CABQMD010000107.1 GCA_902465145.1 uncultured Succinatimonas sp.
TAAAATTAAATAGCAAGAATACCGGTTGCGGTAGCAATTTTATTCCGTGTTTTTTTGCCGTAAACACCAAACCGGTCAAAAAAATCGCACTGAAGATAGTAAAAGGAGCCGTAGTCCTTGAAGGAAAATTTGGAGATGCCAGCATGATCACAAGCGATACGGCACCTATGGCAAATAACCACCACAGTACATACCAATTTTTATGATCACGTTTTTGTACACCGTTTTTTACAAGACGAAATACGCAATATAAAAGCGCCAGTAATAAAGGAAGCTGCGTTAAAAGCGTTACCCCGAAGATCTTAAGAGCAGCGGGCAAATGTCCCAAAAAAGTAAAACCGCCGTCTTCCATCGAACTTAAACGGGCTTCGTTCCCGGGAGAGAGCATCAGCAAAAGATAACCGGCCCCCAGTCCCAAGGCACCGCTTATCTGCCAAAATCTCAGTTTTTTATTTTTCAAAGCGTAAAGACAGCAGATACCGACACCGAGGCATGCTGCAAATCCCGTATTCTCATTGCTCCAGCCTGCCAAAATACCCAGCAGGAAAAAGCCTGACGCAAACAGCCAGCCGCGAACTATGTCTTTTGAAAAACTTAGGCGATAAGGAATGAGAAAGATCAGTACTATGGTGGTGGTGAAAAGATAATTGCACGATGAAACCAGCATGAACACCACTTCACCGTAGATACGCAGGCACAACCACAATGCCATGGTTACAATCCAAATTCCCATGAAATTCGGACTGCGCAACTGCTCTTTTAAAGAGGTACCGCAGGCTAAAGCAACACAGCACAAGATCAGCGTAAGGTAGCATAAGGCGCTGATAACTGCCGACCACGGCTTTCCTATAAACAGCAGGATCTGTGCGATGGTATGAGCAACCGCCCTTCCGCCCCAGAAGAAATAGTGATTCCATTGGGAGATGACAATATCCCCAAAAGACGCCACCAATACGTCTTTTCCCTGGATCAGCATGTAGCGATAATCGTTTGAGAAATAGGGGATCATGTAAGCGCAGCTTGCGATAAACAGTCCCCATATCAACAGATAACCGTAAGGTCGCAAACGCAAAAGCATATTACTCATATTCAAAACCACATGACGAAAAACTTTCTGCCGTGAGAAAAAAGCAACTTCGAGCTAAAATACGGACAAAAGTATAACGCAAAGGCGTTTGGTACCGAGAATTAATTTTTAAATCATGAGCTTAGAAACACTGTTACCCAAAAGTCTGCAAAACGGCTTTACCACTGCCCGCAAAACCGTAGGAAACTTGCCCGGAATTTCGCTTGGAGCCGTCATTGCGGCATTGAAAGCCAAAACTTCAACTTGCCTTTTTATCTTGTGCGCAGACGGCTTTGACGCTCAGAATTTAAGTTCCGAGCTGTTTGCACTCTCTCCTATGACGGCAATACGTTACTTTCCAGATTGGGAAACTCTGCCCTATGATCAATTGTCGCCGCATCAGGACATCATTTCAGCACGCTTAAAACTGCTCTCGGATCTGCCCTACCTAAAAGATGCGGTGATCATCGCGCCGCTCTCGGCCATCATGCCGAGACTTCCGCCTTTACAGTACCTAGGAGCTCATGCCCTGCATTTAAGTGTCGGCGATCACCGCGATATAGTGCAAATGCAAGAGCTTTTGGTTAAGCAGGGATATTTAAAGGTTGAGCAGGTACTCTCTCACGGTGAATTTGCAGCCCGCGGATCGATCTTGGATATATTTCCCATGGGCAGTGAGCATGCCTTCCGCATCGATTTTCTTGATGATGAAGTGGATTCTCTGCGCACCTTTGATATCGATACCCAGCGTTCGTTAAAACAAATACAAGAAATTAATCTGTTGCCAGCTCACGAATTTCCTCTCGATGACAAAGGCATAAGCGCTTTCAGATCGAATTACCGCGATGCTTTTCCGGGAGCTTCGCTGTCAAATCACCCGGTTTATCAGGCCATCTCAAAAGGAGCCATTCCTGCAGGAATTGAATATTACCTGCCTTTGTTTTTTGCCTCGATGAGTTCATTTTTTGAATACCTGCCCAAAGAGTGCGACACGATTTTAGTAGGCGATGTATTAAAAGCAGCCGCAGATTTTCAACAAGACGCACAAAAAAGAGCCTCAATGTACGCAGGCTCCAGCGATCATCCGCCTCTTCCCTGTTCAAAATTGTTTTTACAACCGAATGAACTCGAAGAAAACCTTAAAGTGCATAACCTCATCACTTTAAAAAAAGAGGCGTTGGACCAAGCTGAACTTGAAAAACGCGGATTTAGCAACAGTAACTTTGAAAAAGTTCCCGATGTAGCCTTTTCCAGGCAAGAGCAAAAGAGCAGCGCCAAATTCGAGGCATTCGCAGAAGACTTCATCGAGAAAAAAGGCAGAATACTTTTAAGTGCCGGCTCTGAAGGCAGGCGTCAGGCTCTTAGGGAACTGCTTCCCAATACGCTCATCCAAAAGTTCGGGATAAAAACCGCATCCTCCGTGGATGATTTCCTGCATGAGCAAAGCCCTCTCATGCTGACTACAGTACCTTTTGCGTCGGGTTTCCTGTTTAAAAGCGGCAAACTGTGTTTCATCACCGAAAGCGAACTTTTCGGACTCAGCAAAAGTTCAGCACGCAAACGCAATAAACGTTCAAATCTTTCAGAAGATTCGCTCATCCGCAATCTTGCCCAGTTAAAGGAAGGACAACCGGTAGTACATGTCGACCACGGCATAGGTCTTTATCGCGGACTGAAAACTTTGGTGATGGCAGGAGTAAAAGGAGAATATCTTGCCATAGAGTATCAAAACGGAGACATGCTCAATATCCCTATTACGGCATTGTCAAAACTTGCCAGATATTCGGGATCTGAAAATCCGCAATTATCAAAATTAGGATCCGATCTTTGGGAGAAGAAAAAACGTAAGGCTGCCGAAAAAGTTCGCGATGTAGCCGCAACTTTGCTTGATCTCTATGCAAGACGCGCAGCCTCAAAAGGCCGTGCCTTCAAACGTGACGAACGTGCCATGGACGAATTTGCCGCAGGGTTTGGTTATGAAGAAACCCCCGATCAGATGGCGGCCATCGAAGCAACCTTAAACGATCTTGCAAAAGAGCGCCCCATGGATCGCCTAGTATGCGGTGACGTGGGATTCGGCAAAACCGAAGTTGCCTTAAGAGCCGCATTTCAAGTAGCTTCAGACGGGGCTCAGGTTGCGGTATTGGTGCCGACCACGATTTTGGCAGAGCAGCATTATCAAAACTTTAAAGAACGTTTTGCCGGAACTCCCATCATCATTGAAGAACTTTCCCGTTTTAAAACGGCATCAGAGCAACGCCAAAATCTTAAAAAACTTGAAGAAGGTCAAATCGACATCATCATCGGCACCCATAAACTTTTAGGAAAAGGGATCAAATTTAAAAATTTGGGTCTGGTGATCATCGATGAAGAACATCGTTTCGGCGTAAAACAGAAAGAAAAACTAAAAGAATTACGTGCCCAGGTTGACTTGTTGACGCTTACCGCAACCCCCATACCGCGTACCCTGAATATGGCCATGGAAGGCATGCGGGAACTTTCGATCATTGCCACAGCTCCCGAGCACCGTCTGGCGGTAAAAACTTTCGTAACCGAGAAAAACGATCAGACCGTGCGAGAGGCAGTGATGCGCGAACTGCGCCGCGGAGGTCAGGTTTATTACCTGCATAACGACATTTCAACCATAGAGCAGACGCGCGAACAGCTGTCAAAGCTTATTCCCGAGGCCAGCATAGTCATAGGGCACGGACAGATGAACGAAAAAGATCTGCAAAAAGTAATGCGCGATTTTTACAATCAGCGCTTTAACGTGCTCTTATGTACCACCATAGTTGAAAACGGTCTGGACATTCCTTCAGCGAACACCATCATCATCGACAGAGCCGATCTCTTGGGGCTTGCACAGCTACACCAGATCAGAGGTCGCGTCGGACGTTCGCATCATCAGGCCTATGCCTACCTCTTTACCCCTCCTGTCAAGCTTTTAAGCCGCGACGCCAAGCTCCGTCTTGATGCCATCTCATCTCTTGAAGAATTGGGAGCAGGATTCGTGCTAGCCACTCACGATTTGGAAATACGCGGCGCAGGCGAACTTTTGGGAGAAGAACAGTCAGGTCAGATCCAATCGGTAGGTTTTTCACTTTACTCAGAAATGCTCGAGCAGGCGGTAAAAGCTTTGAAAGAAGGACACGAGCCTTCGCTTGCAGAACTTACGGCAAAAGAGTGCGACATAGACATGCATATGCCGGCGCTGTTGCCTGATGATTACGTGGCCGACGTCAATATGAGACTGTCGCTGTACAAAAGACTTTCATCTTGCAAGACTCCCGAGGAATTTGAAGATCTCAAGGTAGAACTCATCGATCGTTTCGGCTTTTTACCAAAGAGTACCGAAAACCTTTTTGA
>CABQMD010000108.1 GCA_902465145.1 uncultured Succinatimonas sp.
AAGTACGGAAAAACAAATTATTAAAAATAATCTGCATTTTTATCAGTACAGAATATTCATGCCTTTGTCTAAGAAAACTTTCCTTAGTTAAGTTACCAAGGCTCTTTTTGGCTAAAATATAAAGACGTTAAACGGAGCTGCCATCTATGAAAATCTCTATGCGATCCTTTATGGGATCAGCGGTGGCCTTGGCAATGCTCGGCACCGCATTTACCTCCCAAGCGGGAGTTTCAGACAAAGTTCTAAATGTAGGTTGTGAAGGAGCTTTCGCGCCTTTTACCTATATAGACAAGAACGGTCAAATCACTGGCTTTGACATCGATCTCATCCGTCAGATCGGATCCGATCTAGGCTACAAAGTAAATGTCAGAGTCTATCCTTTCGACGGTCTCATTCCGGCACTGCTTACTGACGGCATAGATGTCATCATTTCAGGATTTACCATCTCTCCTGAACGTGCCAAGAAAGTCGATTTTTCAGATCCTTATTATTTATGCGGCTTAACTTACCTTACGGAAGCAAAGCACGCTGACAAATTTAAGGATTACAAGAAATTAGACGGTGAGAAACTGTGTGTACAGATAGGTACCACCGGAGCAATGTTTGCCCAAAAACATTTCCCCCATGCACAGTTACGTCAATTCAACTCGCCGCCTGACACTTACCTTGAATTGGAGCGCGGCGGTTGCGCGGCAGTCATCAACGACATGCCTGTCAATGATTTCTTCCTGTCTCGTCACCAAGATGGCACCAAGTTTGCTTCTGCACACATCGATAAGGATGTGGACAAGGAATACTACGGAATAGCCGTCAACAAAAATCACCCTGAGATGCTCAAAGAAATCAACCGCGGTCTCAAGCTGGTTCAACAAAACGGCAATTTCGGGCGTATCAGCACCAACTGGTTCGGATACGACATCACCGATACGCTAAAACAGTGATCGTTGCTTGCTGCAGGCTTTGTAGCTTAGGTTACAAAGCCTGATGTACGGCTCTTGTGTTATCCTTAAACCAGTTTAAAGGAGAGCATATGACCGACATTTCAAAAGAGCAGGAAGAATTGCAAAAACTCTCGGATCTGCAGGCAAAGCTTGCTGACGATCTGGTGTTGCGCTTTAAAAACAATATCAAAGCCTTTTTGGAATTCATGCCCGAAGTTGCCAAAAATTTCGAGCACTACCGCCCTCAAAAAGCTCTGCATTTTTTCTGCACCGATAACGGCATTCCTAATCTTGATTTCCCTGAAGAAAATCACCGTTTTTTTATAAATGCAGCCGATCCTTTAAAAAGTTGCGAACAGAATATCGACTATCTGCTAAAAGCCCTGCCTTTGCCGGGAGTCACTTACGATCACGAACGCGATCCTTACGGACAGATTTATTTCCGCTACCATAACGAGGCAAGAGACTGCTCGATAAAACTCTCAGACTTTCACGGGCAGAAAAGCTATACCCCTTTTGAAACCAAAGCCATCGCCAACTGTATGGTGATCGGTACCGGACTTGGTTACAACCTGGGACTTTTATACAGCAAGGCTGAAATTGCCAACATGATAGCAATCGAACCTGATCCTGATATTTTCTACGCCTCCCTTCACACCTTTGACTGGGCTTCATTGCTTGCTTTTATCAAAGAACAAGATCTTGGCTTCAAACTCATCATAGGTTCAAAACCGCAGGAACTGTTTTTAGAGCTATACAATTTTTACCGTCGTCACGGAGTGTTTCTCTCAGGACAGTTATGGACTTACATAGGTCGAGATGATGAACTCATAAGAGCATGCGCTTTGGCGGTAAAAAAAGATTTTTACCGCATTCATGCTTGTCTGGGATTTTTCGATGATCATCTTTTTGCCGTCTCTCATGCCATCACTTCGGTGAAAAAACACCGCCATTTCGTACGCCGCGACGCGCAACTGCCTTTAAACATGCGCCGTTACCCGCTGTTTGTAGTGGGCAACGGACCTTCGCTTGATCACGATATTCCTTTTTTAAGACGAAATCAGGATAAAGCGGTGATCATAGCCTGCGGAACCGCACTTGATACTCTCTACCATGCCGGTGTTAAACCTGATTTTTACGCTGCTACCGAGCGTACCCCCGAGATCTCGGAAACCTTGGACGCCATTCCCGATCAGGAATTTAAGGACTCGCTTACCTTAATTGCAGGAGACGTCATCCATCCTAAAACCGTTTCAAGATTTAAACGCACCGCCATTTTCGGCAAACCCGACGAACCCTTCTACTGGATGTGGCAAACCCACGTTGAAAAAGAGCAACGCATTAAAGAGATCGATCTTATGAATCCTTTGGTGGGAAACTTAGGTATCGCTTCCATTTTCGGATTCGGGTTTAACGAAGCCTACCTATTCGGACTTGACTGCGGAAAAAAACAGCAAAACGCCATGCATTCAAGCTACAGCTCCATCTACGGTCAGGCCGGAGTCAACGGAGAATACCAAACTTACGATGAGGATCTCCTCGAAGGAAACTTCGGAGGAAAGGTAAAAAGCAATTATCTGATGAAATTATGTGCCAGCAATATGGAAACTGCCATTCAAGGACACATGTATTTTAAAGACGAGATCTTTAAGATCTTCAACTGCTCAGACGGTGCCAAAATCGAAGGAACCGTTCCCAAACATTCAGAAGATATCGATTTTACGACCCGCCCTGTCATTAACAAGCAGGAACTGTCAGACTACGTAGAGCACAGCTTTACCCTTGAAGCCAATATGGACGATGACAAGCTCGCCTCCCTTGAAGGTAAGCCTTTTTTCTCGGAGGTGATCGCCAAAATCGAAGAAATGCTCTCAAAAATGCCAGAAAACCGCACGGCATTCGTAAAACGCCTGATGCTGATCTCCGAGTACCTGTCCGCCTTGTCAGAAAGTCATCCCACTGCAAGCTTGGGATATTTCTTAGGCGGTACGGTGCAAACCATCTTTATCGATACCCTTTACGTGCTCTATCACTGCCTTGACGAGCATAAAGCCTGTGAAAGCGCCGATGAGACTTTGGACAGCTTAAGACGTTTTTGTAAAGATGCGGTGATCCTCTACAATCATCTGCCTGATTACATCTTAGGAGAGCACTACCATTTTTGCAACGGCAAGGTGGGATTTGACCACGGAGACTCCAAAGCACCCGATGCACCTGCTTACCCGCATCTTTTCAAGACCGAATTTAACGATCCTTTAAAGAAATTTATAAAACGTACGGATTAAAGTCAAAGCGGCCGTCTCTTAAGGAGACAGTCTCTTTTTAAAGAAAATCAGATCACTTTGACGATGCACGCTCCCTCTTGCGGCATGAGCTGAAGAGATCCAATTTTTCATCGTAGACCGAGGTGTTGACGTCCAGGATCCCGAGCAGGCTGTGGTAGAAGTTATCCTGCGACAAACCGCCTTTTTTGGCAAAATTCGCAAGACAACGCATGTTCATATGATGATCTTTTATGAATGAATCTGAAAACCAGGACATCATGGGAACCTCAGTCTGCTCTTTAGGCGCGATCGCATAAGGAACACCGTGCAGGAACAAACCGTTTTCCCCAAGCGACTCGCCGTGATCTGAGATATAAAACATGGCCGTGCCGAATTGCTCCTGATAAGGCTTTAACTCTTCAACAACTTTGCTTAAGACATAATCCGTATAAACGAGCGTATTGTCATAAGCATTGACGATCTCCTCTACCGAGCAGTTTTCAATGTCCCCGCGTTCGCAACTTGGTTTGAAGCTCTTTTTGTCATCGGAAACTCTTTCAAAAATACGTAGGACCGTGACTGCCGATCAGATGTAAAAAGATCACGGTGCTCTTTTTCTCAGACGCGGACTTTGCAAGTTTTAACCTGAGTTTTTTCAACAAGACTTCGTCATAACAGGAGCCGTTTTTGCACAATCCTAAAAAATCAGCAGAAGCAGGATCGATATTTTCATGAGGGATCCTTTCACACACGCCCTTACAACCGCCGTCATTGTCATACCAAACCTCCTTATAGCCCGCATCTTTGAGAATATCGACCAAAGACGATGAATTGTAGGCCTTGGTTTCATCGTAGTCTTTGCACTTCATAATGGAAAACATGCAGGGAACCGAAACTGCCGTAGCCGTACCGCAGCTTGCAACCGGAGCAAATTTTACAAAATTTAAAACTGGCAAATTATCAGTATACGGAGTGGTGTCGCGATAATAACCGTTGTGCTTAAAGTTCTGGGCGCGGGCTGTTTCTCCGAGCACCACCACAAAAAGCTCGGGACGCTCTCCCGGGTTGTCGATCAAGGCATCGCCGCCAACCTTGTTAAATTCAATCCTGGCAGGAAAATAAGTCTGTCTGACGGCTCTTATCCCGAACCACACGAAATTGTAAGGAGAGATCTCTTTTCTTAAGATATTGTGAT
>CABQMD010000109.1 GCA_902465145.1 uncultured Succinatimonas sp.
GATGAAAACGGTATATTAACCGGCAGACGAAATGGGGTGATCCCTTATCAGCAGTACAAAGTTACACGCATCAAAGAATTTATGCAGGGGCACAAATTCAACACTGACGATTCCTGGGCCTACGGTGATTCTGTCAACGACGTTCCCATGCTCTTAATTGCCAGACACGGCGTGGCAGTCGATCCAAATCCGGCCATGCGCGATCATCCGTCCTTTAATCGGTTAAGCGAGGAGCACTGGGTCTGAAAAAGAAAAACCCCTAAGAATTTTCGTCTCAGGGGCTGAACAATCAAACAAACATAAGGAGTGTGATCAATATAACACATTTTTTATTTTGTGATCATGTTAGCAAAAACATTTTTTAAAGATCGACAAAAATAAGATTTTGCTTTCTTATTTTGCACTTTTAAAGTGCGTTTCTTGTTAAAACGCCCTTAAATTTACCGTTTTAAACAAAAAAATTTCTTGTAACTACAAAAAACAACATCTTGGTAATTAAAAACCCTGCCAGATCGGCAGGGTTTTTAATTAAGCGGCAAACAGGCTTATAAAGTAACTCCGTCTTTCCAAATTACGATTTCATGGAATCCTCTTTTTTCCGAAACTGTTTTTTTCCCTGAAGCTACCGCGATTATATGATCCAAAAGTTTATCAGAAAGCTTATCAAAGCTTTCTCCGTCTACTACAGCTCCTGCGTTAAAGTCTATCCAATTGCCGCCCTTGCGCTTATAGAGATCGCTGTTAGTGGAGATCTTGACCGTAGGTACGGCCGTGGCAAACGGAGTTCCGCGGCCGGTTGAAAACAGGATCAGATCTACTCCCGATGCGGCCAAAGCCGTACAGGATACGCCGTCGTTACCCGGAGCCTGTAAAAGATTCAATCCTGATACCTTAATCTCTTCACCGTAACTCAATACCCCGCAAACTTCAGCACTGCCGCCTTTTTGCACGCAGCCTAAAGACTTGTCTTCAAGAGTAGTAATTCCGCCTGCCTTGTTACCTGGAGACGGGTTTTCAGAAACGGTCTCACCGTGCGATTTGAAGTAATTTTTAAAATTATTGATAAGATCCACCGTTTTTGAAAAGATCTCTTCATTTTTGGCACGATTCATTAAAAGCTGCTCTGCACCGAACATCTCCGGCACCTCGGTCATAACCGAAGTTCCACCGCTTCCTACGACCTTGTCACTGACACGGCCTATGAGCGGATTGGCGGTGATCCCAGAAAGTCCGTCAGATCCTCCGCATTTAAGTCCTATACGCAGTTTTGACAACGGAACGGTGCTACGTCTGCAAAGTTCTGCCTGAGATAACATCTCGTCTATAATGCGACGACCTGCCTCAATTTCATCCTCTTCATCCTGACTGTTCAGAAAATGCAATCTGGGATCAGCAAGGTCCAAAAACTCTTTGAATATCCCGAGATTGTTGTTCTCACAGCCAAGACCAAGAATTAGCACCGAACCTGCATTCTGATGCCTAGAAAGTGCCGACAATACTCTCTGGGTGGTACGCTGATCCTCCCCCATCTGAGAGCACCCGAAAGGATGAGTCAAAGCCAGAGCATCTTCAACATGCGGAAAATCCTTAAGCCTTGAACGGGCATATTCTGCAAGTTCTTTGGCTACGTGGTTTACGCAGAATACCGTAGGGATGACCCACAGTTCATTGCGTATTCCCACTTTTCCGTCGGCTCTTACGAAACCTTCAAAAGTACGTTCAACCTTAGGCAACGCTACCGAACCTAGTTTGTGGTATTCGTAATCTTTAAGTCCGCTTAAGTTGGTTTTTACATTCTGACTGTGTACATGCTGCCCTTTTTTTATAGGACAGGATGCATGTCCTATGGGGAAACCGTACTTAATGACGTTTTCCCCTTCTTCAAGATCCAGCAAAGCAAACTTATGACCGCGGGTAATATCGTCTAAAAGCGTGATCTTGCCCTGTGAGGTTTCAATTACACTCTTCGCCTTTAAATTTTCCAAGGCAACAGCCACGCTGTCGCCTTCGTGAATTACCACTGCCTGCATCATACATTCTCCATAAGATCGCGCATAGTGGTAAGCACCCCGTCTGAGATGATCGCATGCACAAGCTTGGCGGTAAACGCAGTTACATCCACATCAGCTGAAAGATCGCGTCCCCAGAGCTTGACGTCGGACAATACCGATTTTACGGTAAGCAAAGCCGAAGCTTCGGTTTTCTGATAGAAGCTCCAGGCCTTGGACAAAGCCTGTACTGCATAAGCATCGTCATTAAACTCACCGCTCTTGCCGCCGCTCCTTTCAACTTTAACCGGCACGTTACCGTCTGCATTGCGATAAAGCGCAATATAAGCCGCCACGGCAAAGCACAGTTTTTTAGGCAATATTCCTTTGGCTCTTGCATCCAAAAGCGACGGGATCACACGCGCATTCATTTTTGAGGTGCAGTTCATCAAAATGGAAGCGAGCTGATGGTGCATGCTGGGATCCGAAAATCTGTCCATAACCGCGTCGGCAAACTCGCTTAACATGTTTTTATCGAGTTTTACCGCAGGAATTATTTCGTCATAAACGACTGAGCGCACGAATTTACCGGTGATTGCATCGCTCATCATCTGATCGACGGTATCAAGACCTGCCAAAAAAGCCGCCGGCACATTTGAAGTATGAGTACCGTTTAAAATGCGAACCTTACGCAGACGATAAGGAGTGATGTCCTTGGCTATGACTACATTAAGACCAATCTTTTGGAAAGGTAACAACTCCTTAACATCTTCACCGCCTTCTATGGCCAGAAAATGGAACAGCTCTCCGCAGGTCATGAGCGCATCCTCATAGCCTAACTTTTCTTCAAAGGCCTGAGACTGAGCAGTAGGATATCCGGAAACTACTCTGTCAACCAAAGTGTTCAGAAATTGGCAATCGTTCTTTATATAATCCTTAAATTCACTCTCCAAATTCCAGTCATCGGCATGTTTTAAGACTATTTCACGAAGTTTGTTACCGTTATCCTCGATAAGCTCACAGGGCATGACACATATACCCTTTTTGCTCTTCTTAAAGCGTTCGTAAAGCAATACGGCAAGTTTTCCCGGGAATGACAAAGGAGCTTTTGCCGGAATAAAATCCTCCTGTACATAAACTATCCCGGCTTCGGTAGTGTTGGAAAACACGAAATCAACGCTGTCTTTGCAGAAATATTCCTTAAGCGTTGCCCACTGAGCATCTTCGTAAGGGTTGACGCCTGCGGCTATGGTATTGATAACCTCACATTCCTCAGTTTCCTTACCGTCGGCTATGCCGTGAAGAATGGTAGTGTAGAGAAAATCCTGAGCGATAAGCTTTGGCATCACGCGTCCGCGCGGGGTAGGCTGCACTGCCAGCACTCTGCCGTTGAACAAACCTTTGGCATTGAGCTTAAAAAGCATCCAATCTAAAAAACCGCGTAAAAAATTACCCTCGCCAAACTGTATGGCACGAACGGGTAAAACAGACTTCAATTCAGGCTTAACGCTCAAATTTAAAACCGACATGCTGACTCCTTATGATTTGCAATATTTTTTTTATGATGAATGTTTTGTACTGCTGACGTTCTTTTAAAAATGCATTGAAAGCGTCAACTTACTAAAATTTAAACAAATTCTAATTCAATAAAGCCCCGTTAAAGCATTTTTACCTGTTCTTTTGGGGCTTTTCATGCGAGATCGTGACCGCAACGTCACTTTTTAACCAGGAAACTTGATCTCGACTTTAAGCATATCAGCACCGTGAAGGGCAAAATCTTCAAAAGCCTCGGCAGCATCGTCGAAATCATAGGTATTGGTGATAGCTTTGCGCAGATTTACCTTGCCTGACTTTACAAGATCTATCAAGTTTAAAAAATCCTGTTTTAATGCATTGCGCGAGCCGAAAACATTAAGCTCCTTTTTCTGCAGCAAGGTGAAATTGAAATCAAGATTTTTTTTACCTACTCCTATCAAAACCACGCGACCACCGAAAGCCGCCGCATCTATGCAGTTTTGGAAGGTTGAAGGCAGTCCCACCGCTTCAATGGCCACGTCAAAGCCCTTGCCCTGCGTGATCTCAAAACACTTGTCTACAAAAGTACTGCCGTCGTTAAAGATCCCGCCGTCCAGATCAAAACTCTTTACGGCATAGTCGATCTTCTTCTGCGCCACGACCTGTGCGCATAAAGCTCCCGTATGACGGTAGGGAGCGACCAACAGGAGATCAGTATTTGGCATGATTAAAACAACACTTGTACATAGCCGGCGGACAAAGCTTTAGCTAAAAAGGATCATCGTCTAATTTAAAATTTGTCAACCTTGCAAATAGGGATGAAGGCTGTGTGTTTATCTTCACTGCTTAATTGAAAATATTTCTTGCAATCCTACCATGTTTGCTTTTTTAGCAAGC
>CABQMD010000110.1 GCA_902465145.1 uncultured Succinatimonas sp.
CGGAAAATCAACTCCCAAACCTTCTTTTAAATTCAAAGCCGCAGCCTTTGCCGAACGTCTTCGCGAAGCTGCGGTGATGGCTTTGCGCTCTATGGCGTCAAACCGCATGCGTACGCTGCTTACCATGCTCGGCATCATCATCGGCATCATGGCCGTGGTGATGGTCGTGGCTTTAGCCCGCGGTGCCTCTGACAACATCATCGCCAATATCTCGTCCATGGGAACCAATACCATCTCGGTGATGCCGGGCGAGCGTATGGGCGACGTGCGTTCAAATAAGGTCAGAACTTTAAAGGTCTCTGATTTAAAAGCCTTGCAGGGACAGCCTTTTGTGGACTCGGCATCTCCGGTGGTGCAAAGCTCGGTATTGCTAAGGCGCTACAATCTTGAGAACAACGCCACCGCTTACGGGGTAAATTCCGAATACTTCAGGGTTTACGGCATGGAACTTGCCAAAGGTCGCATGTTCTCAGAGCTGGAGTCAGGGGACAATTCCCAAGTCTGTGTGATCGATGCCAACACCGCTAAAAATATGTTCAAAGGCGAAGATCCCTTAGGCAAACGTCTTTTGTTAAACGATCTGCCATTGACCGTGATCGGGGTTTTGACTGATAAAGAGCTTGCCTTCAGACGTCCCGATGCTCTCTACGTATATACCCCATATTCAACTCTCATGCATCGTCTTGCCAGTATCGATTATCTTTCTACCGTCATCGTGCGCATTGCTCCCGGGTTTTCAACTGCGGTTGCCGAAAGCTCGCTTATCTCGCTTTTAAAGGCAAGGCACGGACGTAAGGACTTCTTCGTGCAAAGCTCCGACACCATCATGAAGTCGATAAATGAAGCTACATCAACCTTTACGCTTTTAATTTCCGCCATTGCCGTGATCTCGCTTATAGTGGGGGGTATAGGCGTGATGAATATCATGCTGGTATCGGTAACCGAGCGCACCCGCGAGATCGGCATACGCATGGCCGTGGGGGCAAGACGTGCGGACATCATGTCACAGTTTTTGATAGAGTCCGTATGCGTATGCATCACCGGAGGACTTATGGGAGTAGTCATGTCCTTGCTTGCAGGAAAACTCATTACGGTGCTGGTGCCGGCAGTGCCTTTGTCTTTTTCAGGATGGTCGGTTGCTGCAGCGGTGCTCACCTCATCGATGATCGGAATGATCTTCGGGTTTATGCCGGCTCGTAACGCCTCAAGACTCGATCCCATCGAAGCATTGGCACGCGAATAACAAGGAGTAAAACCATGAACGAACCCAGCCTCAAAGCTTTAGAGGATTTAAAAGGTAAAGAGAGCATAGTAAAGATCTTCTGCGATCTCATCTCCTTTGACACCAGATCCGATCCTCTGTCAAAAAATGTTCCGTCAACTATGGGACAGTTAAGAATGGGCGCATCTTTGGTAAATACCTTGCGTACTTTGGGCTTTGATGCCAAGCAGGAGCCAAACGGTGTTATTTATTGCCGTGTGCCTGCTTCAAAAGAAGCACAAAAAGCTCCTAGCCTTGCGTTGTTGGCGCATATGGATACGGCACCAGATGCCTCTGGGGCCGGCGTCACTCCTTATCTGGTGGAAAAATATTCTGGCGGCGGCATAGTATTAAAAAACGGTCTGGTGCTTGATGAAAAGATCTGTAAAGAGCTTGGCTCACACTTAGGCGAGGATATCATCGTTACCGGCGGAGACACGCTTTTAGGCGGAGATGACAAAGCAGGCGTGGCTGTATTGATGCAACTTTTGCATGATTTGAGTTTAAATCCTGAAATTCCTCATCCTGAGCTTTGCGTGATCTTTACCGTAGACGAGGAAATAGGTAATTCTGCCGATTTGGTGGATCTAGCCAAGGTAAATTGCACTTACGGCGTAACCGTAGACGGCTGCGAACGAGGTGAGCTTGATCTGGCAACCTTCAATGCCTATGCCGCTTTAGTTGAGATCAAAGGTCGCAGTGTCCACACCGGGACTGCGTATAAAGTCATGCAGAACGCCTGTGAACTTGCCTGCCGTTTTATGAATCTTCTGCCGCAAAATGAAAAACCTGAGAATACCTGCGGTCTTGAAGGATTTTTCCACGTACACAGAATGACAGCCGAAACGGCGTTGGCAAAAATAAGTCTCATTGTCAGGGATTTTGATGAAGAAGGCATGCAAAAGCGTCTTAAGGTTTTGCAGGATATCGCAGTCTTTATGAACAGGGAATGCGGGTATGACGCGGTAAGCGTTACTACCAAACATCAATACAGTAATTTATCAAAAGCTTTGAAAGAGCATCCTCTCATCGTCGATTTGTGCCGCAAAGCCTATGAAAATGCAGAACTTTGCCCCAATGAGATCTCGGTACGCGGCGGGACCGACGGCTCCAATCTTTCACAGCGCGGACTGCCTTGTCCGAATATCTTTACCGGATCTTTAAACTGCCACGGACCTTATGAATGTCTGCCGGTACCTTCGCTTTTAAAGGCTTATGAGACGGTAAGAGCTTTGATTGAGTTGTCGGCAGAGGTATGTCATGAATCATAAAGTTTTATTGATCCTGCCTGCATGTTTCATGCTTCAAGCCTGCAGCATGATGCGCAGTGATTACGTGCAGCCGAGGATGCCGTCTGCGTCTTATGATTTTGATGCCGACGAGCAAAAATTGGTAGGACAGGATGATTTTGGTAAAAATTTCTGGGAGAGTTTTTCCGATCCCAAACTAAATACCGTGATCCTGCAGGCGCTTAAGGATAATCTTGATCTGAAAAAAGCGGCGCTGAATGTTGAAAAAGCCAGAATAGCCGCTGATTTAAGCGCAGATGATCTTCTGCCTACTCCTCAGGCCTCCTTAGGATCCGATGCCAAACATGCTTTGTCCTATCACGACTCCACACATAAAAGCTCTGATGCCTCTTTTGCCATTTCTTATCAGGCCGATCTTTTCGGCAAGATAGATGCGCAAAATCGCTCAGCCGACGCCGAATTTCAAGCGTCTGTATTTGACAAGGAGGCCATGCGTTTGAGCGTTATAGAAAACACCTCCAAAGCCTACTGGAAATATGCCTATTGCAAACAGGCTTTAAAGATTGCCGAGGATGAACGTAAGGATTCAAAACAGCGTCTTTCCATAGTTTTAAGCCGCTTTAATGCAGGTGCTGCAGACGCTACCGATGCCGATACGGCGCGGATCAGCGATTTAAAAAGCGAGCACGAACTTGACGAAGCCGTGTCTTCGTTAAAACAGGCTCGCACTGCTTTGAATACTCTGCTTGGACAGGGAGCTGACAAGGAAGTTGACGTTAATTTACCAAAAGACGCAAATGTTCCTTCTTTTTCACTTGAGATCCCCTCAAGTCTGCTTTCGCGTCGCCCCGATCTTAAAGCATATGAGCAAAGAGCCTGCGCGGCATTAGCCGATGCTGATGAGAGCTTTGCTTCATTCTTTCCGCAATTTACCTTAACTGCAGGTTTAAGCTCCGGCAGCGTTTCAAGTTTTGCCGCGTTCTTTTCAAATCCACTTGCTGCTTTGGGGGCTGCGGTAACGCTGCCTTTTGTAAATTTCCATCGTCTTGCGATAGAGCGGGAAAATGCACTTAATGATTATGAGATTGCGCAGTTGGATTTCGTGGCTGCTTATATCAAGGCCGTACAGGAAGTATATGACTCAGTGACTCTTATTACCGCAGCTAAGAAAGCTTTGGACAATTCAAGAGCTCAGTTAAAGCTTGCAACTACCAATTATGATCGCTATTTGGCCCGCTATCGTCAGGGCTTAAGTCAGCTTTCTGATCTTTTGGATGCCGCTGACAACCGTCGCAGCGCCGAACTTGGCGAGGCCGAAGCAGTAAGGGCTTTGCTATCGGCTGAGGCAACTTTAATGGCAGCAACAGGCGGCGGAATGAATTGACTTTTTGCTGTTGCGCTTAATTATCAAGTCGTGAATTTTTTGGAAAGCTTTGAGTCTGAACGCAGAAATGACTCAAGGCTTTTTTGATCCTTGGAAAGGGACGATTTATGACTTACTCGTTGCACAAAAATTTGTGTTTGCGCATCAGGCAATTGTTTAATTATATGCATTGCACAGGACTTCCTTGGTACGTTGTGTTTCCCTTGGTTACTGCGTATTACACAGGGGTACTCAACCTGCAGTTGCTGTCGCATTTTTACCGTATTTTTGCTGAAGGTGACGCACTCGGGACGGTTTTTGCCATGACTCCTCCTTTGGTACTTTTCTCCATTCTCACCGTAGTTTTTCTGTGTTTTCTTTTTCGCATCGTCTTTAAGACGGTTATGGTCTTTCCCATCGTGGCAGGTGCGATGGTAGGGTATTTTGCCTATAACTACGGCATCA
>CABQMD010000111.1 GCA_902465145.1 uncultured Succinatimonas sp.
ACAACACCATTTTCGCAGCCCGTGATCATATGGGTATAGTTCCCATGTACGTAGGAACCGATCGTGAAGGTCGTTTTTATGTAGCATCTGAAATGAAAGCCTTGACGCCAGTATGCGACAGCGTACGCGAATTCCCGCCGCGCAGTTACCTTTACACCAAAGAAAGCCGCGATTTTAAGGAATACTATACTCGCCCCTGGTACGATTACGATAAGGTAAAGGACAACAAAACCGATATTAACGGTTTGCGCGAAGCTCTGATGGACAGCGTCAAGCGCCAGCTCATGTGCGACGTACCGTACGGAGTGTTGCTTTCAGGAGGTCTTGATTCCTCAGTGATCTCGGCTATAGCTGCTCATTTTGCCGAACATCGTATCGAAGACGGCGGCAAATCACGTGCTTGGTATCCGCGTCTTCACTCTTTTGCCATAGGTCTTGAAGGCGCACCTGATCTTAAAAAAGCCCGTGTGGTAGCAGATTATCTCGGAACCGTACATCATGAGATCCACTACACCATAGAAGAAGGTCTTGATGCTTTGCGCGACGTGATCTATCACATCGAAACTTACGATGTTACTACTATTCGTGCTTCCACCCCCATGTATCTTATGGCCCGCTACATCAAAGCCATGGGAATAAAGATGGTGCTGTCAGGCGAAGGTTCCGACGAGATCTTCGGCGGCTACCTCTATTTCCACAAAGCCCCCAATGCCAAAGAGATGCATGAAGAATTGGTACGCAAACTCTCTCAGTTACACCTTTACGACTGCCTGCGAGCCAATAAATCGCTGATGGCCTGGGGAGTTGAGGGTCGTGTTCCTTTCCTCGATAAAAAATTCCTCGATTATGCCATGAGCATCAACCCTGAAGACAAAATGTGCCGTGGTAAGACTATCGAAAAGAAAGTTCTGCGTGAGGCATTCCAAGGTTGGTTGCCTGATGAGATCCTGTGGAGACAAAAAGAGCAGTTCTCAGACGGTGTCGGGTACTCATGGATCGATGCCCTGCGCGATTATGCCGAACAGAAAGTATCCGACGAAAAATTTGCAGAGCGTGCGGTACGTTTCCCTGTAAATACCCCGGTAACCAAGGAAGCTTATCTCTATCGCGAGATCTTTGAAGATCTCTTCAAGTTACCGTCAGCCGTACAAACCGTACCATACGGTAAATCAGTTGCCTGCTCTACTCCGACAGCCATTGCTTGGGATAAGAAATTTGCCGAACTTTCGGATCCGTCAGGACGTGCGGTAACCGACGTACATGACGATGCTTATTCCTTAGATCATAAACTTTAATGTTTTGATCACCTTGGAAAACGTCGCTTCGGGCGACGTTTTCTTTATTTATCTCTTCCCTATCTTCGGTAAGCTATTGGATTTTTTTAAACGAATTCTTAAAATTGTCACCCATGTTCAATCAACAAAGGTTGTCACATGTCGTCTCAGCTTTTCGGTATCACCCGCTTACCTTACTTTCCTGAACTTGAACTGCTGTTTGAGCAGGATGATTTCGTGATAGTTCAGGTACTTTCGGCACTGCTATACTGGCACTCAAGAGATCCTAAAAACCCGTTCAATTCAAGACAACATCTGGTGCAACTTTCACGATCTTTAAGGAAAGATTGCCTACTGTTGAAAAAAAAGCTGGAAATTCTTACAAAAAAAGGATTATTGATAAAAAAAGACATAGCTTTCAAAACTAACAGTAACGATCCTGAAAAACAAATAAAATACGACGTCTTCTACACAGTTGATCTGCATGCTGTAAGCCTGGCTCTCAAAGCAAAAGGACTGAACGTACCGGTAAAAGTATTACGACTTGCTGCAGACGATTCATTCGATCTGTGGTCTTACCTCTCACCGCGCCGTCTTCCTGTATTACAAGGACTTTTAGGAACGATCAAAGGAAAAGAATACGATGATGCAGCTTTGGCAGTAGCCGAAATCATAACCGGGATCTGCAAAGATAAAAACTACGAATCCTTCTCATATAAAGCTCTGGCTCCAGGGTGGCGCATGCTGGTCCAACCTCCGGCAACAGCAAGAGATATAGTCGGCCGCTACCTTGCCCCCTGTGAAAGAGCCATAGACGTAGATCTTACCGACGGAGCTTTCTTTTTACCCGACGGCGATTATTTCGGAACCGCAGAACACCATATTTGGCACACGACAAAACAACAAGAACCGCGCATTTTGGCTGCATCCTTATACCTTGCGGTAAAAGGTTGCAGTCAGGATCTGCATTTTTTCTCAGATCTTAAAGAGAATGAACTAGAGAACGCTTTTAAACTGGTTAAGGATTTTACAGGCTTAAGCCCTGCGCTTGACGAATACTATTATCGATATTTGGATATTGATCCAAAAGAAAAAAACGCTGAGTCTTTTGACGACCAGACGGTTAAGACACAAGTAAAATAAACTAATACGTTATCTGGGCATTTTGTACTGATGCCAGCATATTCACAATCAATATACTGAGCATCTATTATTAAAAGATCAGGCGGCTTATTTACATGATAGCAGGCGAAGTATTACGCCGCCTTAAAGATATGAGGTATTTTCAGATCAAGCTATGGTGATCCTGCGTCCCTTTTGAGCCTGTTGCTTTTTCAGGATCACAGACAGTTTTGCCTGTTCAAAGCTGGCACTGATCTGCTCAGGATCAGCATCTTGAAATCTGAAGGAACGCTGATATTCCCCCTCGGTACGTTCACGAATGAGATAAGAACCGTTTTCCTGTCCTTCTTCAGCGTTATTTACATGATGCTGTGCCGAAATGGTAAGAATACCTTCTTCAAAATTCAAATGGATGTCTTCTTTTCTGGCACCGGGAAGATCCGCTTCCAATATATAGCTATCTCCCATATCCCTTACATCGACTAAAAAGGATTTACCGTGTGACGAACCGTCGGCAAAATCAAAATCTGACAAAGGACGGTTGAAGATATCGAAGATGGTAGGAGCATTGTTTCTGCCGTTAACTAAATACGCCATTTTATTTCTCCTTAAATTCATGCTTTTTTCTTACGCTGACTTAGAAATGGGGACAAAGGAGAAAATTTAAAGAGGTAAAAATCAAATAAAATAGTTTGCGGACAACAATCAACGAAATTCCCGGCGATTTTCTATAGACAAAGCCAAGGTAGAACCGTCTGTTGAGCGTATATCTCCGCCTACCGGTACTCCGGTAGCCACCGTCGTGACTTTTACACCGTATTTTCTTGCTATGGCCGCAATATACTGTGCCGTAGCATCACCTTCTACAGACTGAGAAAGGGCCAAAATAAGTTCATGCACCGTACCTTGTGCAAGTCTTGAAGAAAGTATGTCAAGTCCAAGCTCAGAAGGTCCGATACCGTCAAGAGGAGAAAGATGACCGTGCAGAACATAATAAGTACCGAAAAAAATTCCAGAATTTTCTACGGCATCCACATCCTGAGGAGTCTCCACCACGCACAAAACTCCGCGATCGCGACGATGAAAATCCTCACAAATGGCGCAACGCTGTCCTTCTTCGTCAGTATAATTTCGGCACTCAGGACACAATGCTATCTCATTTAAAGCCGATTTGAGGATTTCAGACAACCGAAGACCTTCCAGGCGTTTATAGTCAAGAAGAGCATACGCAATACGCGCCGCACTTACCGGGCCGATGCCCGGCATGATCTGCAAAGCCGAAATAAGATCGTCTAAACGTTTACTCGAACTCATCAGAAAGGCATCTTCAATCCGGGAGGAAGCTGAATGCCGCCTGTAACCGTAGCCATCTTCTGCTTGGAAGTTTCCTCAACACGACGATTGGCATCGTTAAAAGCGGCTGCCAGCAAATCTTCCAAGATATCCTTGTCTTCAGAAGCTACCGAGTCATCAATTTGAACTTTACGCACCTCATGAGTTCCGGACATCACCACCTTGACCATACCGGCCCCGGCTTCACCGGTCACTTCCATAGCAGCGATTTCTTCTTGAACCTTCTGCAAACGCTCCTGCATCATCTGCGCCTGTTTCATCATATTGCCCATATTGAACATGGCAAAACTCCTGTAAAAAAGTAAAAAAGTTGCAACTGCAAAGTGTTAAGATTTTAGACGAAACAAGCCGTCTTTTACAGCACAAGACGGCAAGATCTTGATCCTGATTAGTCAAACTCAGTCAAGTTCGTGATTAGCATTTTCCAAAATCTTATCTACGGCTGTTTTATCAAGTTCAGATGCTTTAACAAATGCCTGAGGCTCTTCACGAAAATCCTCATCACAAAGGCGTTTTTCCAAGAGTTCCACGTCAAGCCAACGACCGTTTTTATAACCGGTCTTATGCA
>CABQMD010000112.1 GCA_902465145.1 uncultured Succinatimonas sp.
TGGGATTTTGTATTTTAGGAATGCCCAAACGATCATCAGCAGCCATTTCGGCCAGAGAATCGGCTGTATGTTCCTGATTTACGAAGAAGTTGATAAAACCTGGACCTGCGATTTCCACTTTGGCGATGCGAGGATCGTTACCCAGAACCGAAATGATGTCATTGGCAATGTCTATGGGCTTTTTATGCAAGTTTTTTGCAAACATCATTGCGGTGTTGGTCGCAAAGTCACCGTGGGCACGGTCTTTTGTGCGATCAACTCGGATCTTTTGGAGCATTTCAGCAGGAATATCATGGGCAGTGTCGATCTTTTTAACCGCAACTTTGAGCAGGTTCTGAATATAGTCTTTCATTAGAATTGGTTGTATCGCTTTAGTTTGTAAACTTGAGATTCGAATGGCTCGGCAGACGCAAAAAAAGCAGAAGTCATCAATAATTCAGTACATCATGATTGGATCGACTTCCACAGCAAAGCGGACATCGCCGCTGACACACTCGTCTTTTGCAAAATCCAAAACCGTTTTTATGAATCCAGAAAGCTGAGTACGATCGTTGGCCGTTACCAGCACGTGGAAGTGATAGCGATTTTGGCGTTTCTCCATTTTATCAGACAACACCGGAGTTACGACGAGTGCGGGATAATTATCAAGAATGCTTTCGGCTTTTTGTAATAGGTCACTTAAGAAATCAAAAGCTTTGACACGATCTCTGCTGTTGGTAAGCAAAAAAGCCTGAAAGCTGTACGGAGGCAGATTCATTGAACGTCTGGTTTCAAGCAGAAATTGCGCAACTTGTTCATAACTTATATTCGGATCTATCAAGTTATTTACCAACAGATTGTCGGGATGATGGGTTTGAATGA
Organism: uncultured Succinatimonas sp.; assembly: GCA_902465145.1. Lineage (GTDB taxonomy): Bacteria > Pseudomonadota > Gammaproteobacteria > Enterobacterales > Succinivibrionaceae > Succinivibrio. The sequence continues at coordinate 862 of CABQMD010000112.1, forward strand.
GTACGCGTCCGCGTTTTTTTGCTCGTCCTGCCCGTCCTGCAACCTGAGTCAAAAGCTGAGCAGAATATTCCTGAGCACGAAAATCGTCGGAAAACAGGTTTGAATCTAAGTCTATGATCCCAACTAAAGTAACATTCGGGAAATCATGACCTTTGGCGATCATTTGAGTTCCCAAAAGAATGCTGCTTTGTCCGGATCTGATGCGATCAAGCCGGCTTTCAAGCTGAGCTTTGGTTGTAACCGTATCGCGGTCGATGCGTTCTATTCCCAAGTCAGGATAACGCATGTGTAAAAACTCTTCGGTCTGCTCGGTACCAAATCCTGTTTCCATGAGATTTTTTTCACCGCAGACAGGGCATACTAAGGGGATCCGTTCTTGATATTCGCAAATGTGACATTTGAGCTTTCCCAATGCTCTGTGTACGGTAAGAGGATTATCACATGAAGGACAAGAAAAAACGTGACCGCATCGGTGACATAGCAAGTGATGAGAGTAACCTCGACGATTTAAAAACAATAAAACCTGATTGCCGCGAACCGTTTCCTCGCCCATTTCCATTTCCAAAGTTTCGCCTACTCCGGCTTTGAGTCCCGGACTCATAGGTTCTTCGCGCAAATCGATTAAATTTATTTCAGGCAGTTGAGCTCCTCCTGCGCGTATGGTGAGACGTAGCATGCGGTAGGCTCCGCGGAAAACATTGTAGAAACTCTCAAGGCTTGGTGTGGCTGATCCTAGAATCACCGGACAATTACAAATTTTGGCGCGGATTATGGCAAGAGATCTGGCGTGGTAGCGAAAACCGTCAGTTTGCTTAAAGGAGGTATCATGCTCCTCGTCAAGAACTATTAGTCCAAGATGCGGAATTGGGGTAAACAGAGCCGTTCTTGTTCCTATCAATATGGCCGAACGTTGGGTCAACATGTCGATGTAAGCATCTAAGCGTTCTCTGTCTGACAATTGAGAGTGCATAGATGACACCGGAACATTGAAACGACGGTAGAAACGTTCGAAGGTCTGAGGAGTCAGTGCAATTTCAGGAACTAATAGCAATACGGCTTTGCCTTGACTTAAGACGTGTTCAATGATGCGCAGGTATACTTCGGTTTTTCCGGATCCGGTAACTCCGTTAAGCAGGAACACTTCAGAACCATTGCATGAGCATACGGTATCGATGGCTTGTTGCTGTTCTGCATTTGGAGTTGGGGGTGTTTGTCGCAATAGTTTTTCTGGTAATTGTTGCCAATGTGGAGACGGTATGTTGAGATCGCAAAATTCAGCTAGTCCTTTTTTTACCAGAGAACTTTCCTGCTGAGGAGAAAAACCGCGCTCTCTTAATTCCTTTCTTCTTGCAGGACCGTCTTTTAAAATTTCAATAATTTCTTTTTGTCCTTCGGAACGAAGAGTTTCAAATTTTTTGGTATCAAAAGCAGAACTAAGTTTTATTCCTGGAATCTTTTCATAGGTGCAAGGTTCGCCGTCACGCAGTTTTTTGGGCAAAGCCGTTGCATAACACTGTCCCAAAGGGTAATGGTAGTAGTCTGAACCAAATTTCAACACTGCGGCGATGTCATTTGGAATGATCCTTTTTTTGTCCAAAAGTTTGGCTGATTTTATTTTTACGAACGGTATTGAGCAGTTTGACTCATTCAAAATTCCCGTGATCACGCCGATAGTTTCAGAGTGAGCCAAAGGAACTTTTACTCTGGCGCCTATAATTTCGTTGCCAAGGTCAGTGTTCAGAACATAGGTAAATTCGGTGGTCACCGCCCTGTTTACTGCCACGGTGATAAGAACAGAACGACCAGATGTCACTTGATAATGCCTTGTGTTTGTCTAAAAGATATGATTTTTAAGCCTGATTAATGTTTTCTTTGCGCTTGCAAGCGTCATCTCTTTGAATTATCATAGCACGGCTTTTTTTCATATCGTGCATGGTGTCCGACGCACATGCGGTCGGGAGTGCGATGCACATCAGAGGTCCAAATGAAAGAGAATATCCATCCTAAGTACGAAGAAGTGAACGTCAAGTGTTCTTGCGGTAATACTTTCAAGATCCGTAGCACTGTCGGTCATGATCTTAACATCGACGTCTGCTCCAAGTGCCACCCTTTCTACACTGGCAAGCAGAAGATCGTTGATACCGGCGGACGCGTTGAAGCCTTCAAGAAGCGCTTCGGTGCTTTCAGCGCTTTCAAGGTCGGCGAGAAGAAATAATTCGTCTGCAAAGAGTGCATTTGCACAAAATTGCACGGAAAAGTGGTGGAAATACGAATTTCTGCCACTTTTTTATTCTTGATAATTCAATAAATTCTAAAAAAACTTATCACTTGATCAAAGTTTTTCAATAAGTCCGTAAGCGATTGTAACCACGCCTTAAAAACTCTGTTACACTCAGAGTTGTTGACAAGATAACTATGTATTTTAGCCGTAACTGGCGTGTTATTTTCCGAGGTGTAAAAGTGGATCACGATCGTCAGAAACTCCATGACCGCGCTCTTGCTTATCATGAGTTCCCCGTTCCAGGGAAGATTAAAGTTGTAATCACCAAGCCTGCCGAAACTGCAGACGATCTGACACTGGCTTACAGTCCCGGAGTAGGTGAACCTGTTAAAGAAATTGCCCGTGATCCAGAATTAGCTTATCGTTACACCGGTAAAGGCAACAGTGTTGCCATTATTTCCAACGGAACGGCAATTTTGGGATTGGGAAATTTAGGCCCTTTAGCTTCAAAACCGGTTATGGAAGGAAAAGCATTGCTTTTTAACCGTTTTGCCGGGATCAACGCTGTTGATATTGAGGTTAAAAATAAGAGTGTTGATGAATTCATTACCACTGTCGAGTGTATAGCCGATACTTTTGGCGGCATCAATCTTGAGGATATCAAAGCTCCTGAGTGTTTCATCATCGAGCGCGAACTTATTAAGAGATGTCATGTACCTATTTTCCACGATGATCAGCACGGTACTGCCATCGTTACTACTGCAGGTATTCTTAATGCCGTGGAATTGCAGGGCAAAAAGATAGAAGACTGCAAGGTAGTATGCGTAGGAGCCGGAGCTGCCGGTATTGCCTGCTCTGATTTTCTTATTAAGTGCGGAGCTAAAAAAGAAAACTTCTTTATGATCGATCGTCACGGAGTGATCAGATCGGACAGACCTCAGTACAACAACGGTGAGAAGCCTCGTTTTATTAACGACGCAGGTCCCAGAACTTTGGAAGAAGCTCTGAAGGATGCCGATGTCATGTTGGGGGTTTCAGGTCCCGGACTTGTTACCGATGAAGATGTAAAAGAAATGGCTCCTAAGGCTGTAATTTTTGCCTGCTCGAATCCGGATCCTGAAGTTGATCCTGCAGTAGTGAGCAAGTTGCGCCCTGATATCATCATGGGTACCGGGCGTTCTGATTACCCTAATCAGATCAATAACGTGTTGTGTTTCCCTTATCTGTTCCGCGG
>CABQMD010000113.1 GCA_902465145.1 uncultured Succinatimonas sp.
TTCAGAAGGACGCACTTTTTGACTAGGAACGCTCCCAGGCAAGGCATACAGAGGAAAATCAAGAGCTCCTGTCTTTAAAAGTTTCAGGCATTCGTCAGGATAGGCATACAGCGTATCGGCAATAAAATCAGACAAGGCCAAAACGCTTTTAAATTCAGGACGAGAGGAGAAAAAAACAAATTTCTCCTCACCAAAGCGGCTTTTAAGTCTTGAAAATTCGCGCTCTGCATCAGCTGCGAGCTCGGGAGTTAAAGGGAAAAGATGCTTGGGATCAGGAATAATCGGGAACATGATCTCTCCGAAGGCGGCCTTTGCCGTCACACAGTCATACTCCGATTGTAACGCGATAACGTTTTGTTTTTTGTGAGTTTCTGCCCGTATTGGATTAATCAGCACGGGCAGATTTCAAAACTTAATCCACCAGCATGGACAACAAGACGCGAAGCTTAAGCGGGATCACAAAAAGACGGCAACGATTTTCAATGCGTCTTAACTTATCCACGATTTCACTTAAAGCAAATTCATCCAATACCAAAGCACTCTTTGAGATCTTTTTCTCAAACATGCGGCAGCGTTTCTCATAATGTTTCAAAGTTTTGATCATGACATTCAGATCAGCTTTGTAATCCACAGGCTCGCGCGCATCCTGATAAAAAGCAGCTCTTCCCTGTTTTAGCAATGTCTTCAAAGCCCGACAAAGGGTACGCAAGGTGGCATTTTGATAAGAAAACACCAAAGGATCATGTTTTAAAAGGAAAAGACCGTAGAGATTTTCAAACGTTCCCACCAAACTTCTGATATAGGTGCCGAGATCGGTGCTTTGATTGCTAAAACGCACGTTATTGCGTTCGCCTTTTATAAGTACGGTAGCACGGTGCATCTTGGAAAAAGGTTCAAGCACCAAGGGGACTCCCTGCTCGGCAAAGATGGTCACTAGAGCGTTATAAACCAACATCACCGAAGCTTCGGGAAGATCGGATCTTTTCAATTCTATTTCAAGCTCGTTGATTGGATAAGCGCCGCCGTTTGCCAATTCTATGGAGCCATGATCGTAGGCAACCTCAAACAGGCAATCCATGATCTCAAAATCAAAAGATTCGCGGCGGAATTTGATGATACAGGCTTTGTGCAGTTTGCTTTGTACCTCATCCAAATTGAAATCATCGGGGAAAACGTCTTGAGGGAAACGCCTAAGTTCAGGGACCTTAAGCTTGCGCGGGATGGGAATGTTAAATTCTTTACGACTGTGAATTCCGCCTAAATTGCGTCCGCGCAATTTCATGGTCTGCTCGGAAAGCTCTTTTCCGTGACGTATGCGCAAACCGGCACCTATCTTAAAGAGTTCCTGATCAGGAGTGTCAAAATACACGTTTTCAAGATCATCTGCCTGCGGTGAAGAAACTTTGCCTCCAGCAGCCTCAAACAATTCCATGAGATTTTCAGGACGTCCCAATACCCCGAATTTGATCTCTATTTCACGGTTTTTGCCGCCTGAAAAATCACCGTGCTTCAGATCTCCTGATTCAGGAGAGTCATCGGCACTCTCTGCAGAAGGTTGATCCTTTTGGTTCATTTCCTTCATATAGCCACCAAAGTTTCCATGTTTTCCCAAAAGGCTTTGCCAAAGCATAGCAATCTCCTAAATTCCGGAACTCTAATTTAAACATTCATGAGAGCTTGCAAGTTGCAAAAGGGCCGGTCCCAAATATCTTTTAAGACGTAGCCCTCCCCCTCATCAACGGTCTTCCATATTTAAAAACGATTTAACTCTGTGTCATCTTAACGCAGGCAAGTCGTCAGGTTAACGTGCGTCGTCATACTTTTAAAATACTTTTAAAAAGTAAAATCTAGGTTAAATGTACTTACCGAAACTAAGTTTTCCAAGAAGCTGAATTACTGCAGTATTTTAAGTTGAATGTTTGCGCTGTGCTAAAATTGCCTTTGAAAATTCGATGATATTTGTATTTACACAAAGTGCTCTTCCGTACTTTGCGATCCTTGTAATAAAGATTTTGTCTTATGTCATACATAAAAAAAGCCGTTTTCGGCACGGTAACTTGGTTATGCACCACTTCTTTAATGTTTTGTCCCTATGCCTCGGCAGAAGAAAATTCCGAACAGGATCAGGTACAACCGATCTTGGCAAACGATCAGGCTTCTGTGCAGGCTGATGAAAACGGTTTTTATTCAGGACTTGAAATCTATGTTTCTGACAATGTAAACGCCCTGTTACGCTCAGGCCCCGGAAGCAATTACCGTACTACCGGAGTTTTGCACCCAGGAGATCAGGTAACCTTTTTAGGTTACAGCCGTGACAAACGCTTTACGCAGATCAAAAGCAACGACGAAACCTTATGGATGAGAACGGCAGATCTGCAGGCAAAGCCTGCAGCCGTCAACCAATTGGCCACACTGAAACAAGAGCTTGAAGAGACAAAAGCCAAATTGCAGGAACTTCAGTCTGCTGACAGCGGACGCGAGCTTGAACAGTTAAAAGCGGAAATCGCCGGTTTAAAACAGAAAAATGAAAAACTTCATCAGGTGTTGTCCTCAAAAGACAGCGAAATCGGCAATATCAGCTCAAAGCTCTCTGAACAAAACACCTCTCCTGAAAGCCGCGAACTTGACATGCAGATGCGCTGGTGGGTTCAAGGAGCGCTGATAGCTTTAGGCGGAGCCTTGGTAGGCATGTTCTTTATGCTTTTGCCGCGTCCCCGCCGCCAAAGACGCGATCGTTACTGAATACCAAAACGCCGTTTTAAGGTTTGACGGCGTTTTCTTTTTCAGCAATAAAACGCACCAAACTCACATCCTGCGACAAACGTTTTTTCTGCCCTTTAACTCTTACAAGCTTAACCTCGTCTTTTAAAGCCAAATCATCAGGTCCTATAAGACGCACCCGCTCTTTAAAACTTCTGGGCAGAAGTTTTACGTTAAGTAAAACCTGCCGATATTGCAAAGTTAAGGCAGGATCATTTAATACTTGCTCAGTCTTTTGTTCATAACTTTCAAGTGCAGAATGTTCAACCATCTTTACGGCATTATCAAAACGTGCCTCAACCAGTAAAACAAAAGCGCCAATTCCGATACTTACTCCGGACATGGAGATCATGGTAACCGACAAGGCTTTTAGCCAGTAACCGCTCTCATGCTCTTTTAAAGAGAAAAACTTTTTAAGCCAGGAAATTGTCAAGGAAGACTCTCCTTTAAAGAAGTTAAAGAAGTATTCCTCTCGCCGTGCTCTTTTGGTTTCAGCAGATTTTGATATTTAAGATAGTCATCGTTATTTTTAAAAAGAAACGGTCCGTTGCCTGAGTTTAAATCGACGCTCAACTCACGCTCTTCCTCGCTAGGATAACGCCAGTAAAATGCTTTCATTGCCTGTTTAAAATCGGATCTGTCCTTTAACACTCCGCTTTTTATGCGCAGACTTTTTTCCAAGGTTCTTAACACGGACGGAAATTCTTTTGTAGAGGGGTTTTCAGGCAATTCATCACGATCTATCAAAACTTCGGTAAATTCTCCTGCATAGTGCTCCTCAATAAAAGCATTTTTTACTTCAAACAAATGTTGTCCCATCAGCAAGGATGAGCTTGTTCCGTCCGGCGAAACCTCTACCAACACTGCATAAAAAGGAGTCAAATCGTCATCATTTAACGTAAGCACTGCGGGTCGTCCTGCCGTAACCACGTCAGCGAAACTGCCGTGAGCCCACGCACAATAAAGCTTGGTATTCTCAAGATCATTGCAACTTATCTTTTTTCCGTCGGCTCGATCATAGCCCCAAAGCCTTATCAAGGCAGCAACGGCATCACTTTTAAAAACGCTGTTGCGCATCTCACTGTAAAAAAGTTTCAATTCTTTGCCCTGCCGAACATTGTTCCACGATTTTGCTTTCACATAGTTTTCTCCTGCCTGAGTCAAAGTTTTCGAATCAGACATGGCGACAACCAGTGAAGAGTTTTTCAAGATATTTGGCAACAGCACATAACAAGCCGCAAATGAAATAAAAGATAAAAAACTGCCTAAAATTGCATAAGGAAACAGAAGTTTGCAAGACGTTCCGAAAATTTCTTTAAGATTGATTAAACGTTCCTTAAAGCTTTTTCTGCGAGCTCTTACCTGCAACAAAGCTTTGGTTGCAATACGGGCATTGACTTCGTGTTTTTTTTGCCCGTAAGCAAGGGTAAGAGCTCTGTCGGCTACGGAATTTACAA
>CABQMD010000114.1 GCA_902465145.1 uncultured Succinatimonas sp.
AAAAAAAAAAAACTGGTAACTAGATTATTTTGTTATAAAAGTTTATTCAAATATTGATATGTTTTATAACAAGGTATTTGAAGAATAAAATTATTCTTATTAGCAGAAGAATGCGGAGATCATATGGCTGGCTTCTTATATAAAAGTTTAAAAAAAACCGCGGCTAACTTCCCTGACAAGCCGATCCTGGTGTACGAAGATCAGTCTCTCACCACCACCGACTTTTTAAACGAAGTAAAATGCTGCGCTTCTTTCTTAAAAAAGAACGATTTCAAAAAAGGCGACGTGGTATTCAATGCTCTTGGCAATACTATAGAGTTTTGTGCTCTGCTTTATGCGGCAAATGCCTTAGGAGTGATCGTCATTCCCATCTCAACCAAGATCAAGATAGACGGTTTTACAAACCTTTTAAATCAGCTCATGCCTAAGCTGGTTTTCTTTGACGATACCGTACAGCCTTTCGTAAAAGACCTGCTTCCGGTTGAAAAACGCATTTCCTTAAGACTGTTCTCAGACTACCGAGCCTATGACAGACTTGAAATAGAAGATGACGATTCCATAAAGGGAAGCGATACTGCAGTGATCATGTTTACCTCCGGTACCACCAGCGCTCCTAAAGGTGCCATGATCAGCAATGATAATCTTGAAGCGGCGGCGGCGGCTTACAAAGACGGACTAAAACTGACCTCGGATGACAGCACCATCTTGGCAGTTCCCATCTTCCACATCACTGGTTTAAGCGCCATTTTGGCTCTGTTTATTGATTTGGGCGGAACCATTTATCTTGAAAACAGATTCCATGCCGACAAGATTTTAAGTTTGATCCGCGAACACAATGTCACCTTCCTACACGGCTCGCCTACCGTATTTGCCATTTTGCACAGCGAGTGCTTAAAAGGAGGAACCGGCAGTCTGCCCTCGTTACGTTCCATTGCTTGCGGCGCAGGACGACTCAACGAAGGCATCATCAGATCTTTGAACAAACTTTTTCCCAACGCTCAGATCCATTCCATTTACGGTCTTACCGAGTCCACCTCTCCTTTTACCATTTTCAGAGGTGACGTTTCCAAAACTGAAAAATGCCAGTCTTCAGGCACCCCTTCTTTGGGAGCAAAGATTTCAATTCGCAATGAAAACGGTCAGGAACTGCCCACCGGTGAAACCGGCCTTATCTATATTGCAGGACCGATGGTCATCAAACAGTACTACCCTGTAACCGAAACTACCAAGAAACTGTTCTCAGGCGAATTTTTAAATACCGGTGACGTAGGTTATGTGAACGCTCAGGGCGAGCTTTTCATCAAAGACCGAGTCAAGGACATCATCAATCGCGGCGGTGAAAAAGTCTTCTGCCCAGAAGTTGAGAGCATCATCTCCAACTTCCCCAATGTGGTTGAAGTTGCTTTGGTTGCCAAAAAAGACAATCTTTACGGTGAAGTACCGGTAGCTTTCATCCTGACTCAGCCGGGTGCTGAATTCAATGCCGACGATTTCAGACTCTACTTGCACGCTCATCTTGCCTCTTACCAAAGACCGGTTGAGATCTACTACGTTCAGGAACTTCCCAGAACCAATAACGGCAAAATCAACAAACGCGAATTGCGCAGCCGCTTGGAAGATGATTGCGGTGATCTTTCCGACAAACAGCCTAAAAAACTAAAAGTGGTAGTTGCCATGGACTCATTCAAAGGCAGTTGCTCCGCTTTTGAAGCAGGTGAAGCAGTTAAAAAAGGCATATTAAACGTAAGAGCCGATGCAGAAGTATTGAATCTGCCGATTTCCGACGGCGGTGAAGGACTTATCGAAGCACTCGAGCAACCCTTGTCTCTTGATAATTTCAAGAAAAATACTTTAGAAGTTACTGGTGCCTACGGTGAAAAGACTTCATGCGCTTTCATGTGCAATACCCACAGCGCCGTACTGGAAATGGCACAAAGCTGCGGGATCTGGAAATATGATCGCGCAAAGCTTGATGCCAGAGAAACTACTACCTACGGCTTGGGACAAATCGTTGCTTATGCATTACAACACGGCATACGTTTCTTTAAGATAGGTTTGGGCGGCTCTGCTACCAACGACGGAGGTGCCGGATTTGCCCAGGCTTTGGGAGCAAAATTCTATGACAAAGATCATGCATTACTTTCTTCTCCCATCAAGAGCAAGGATCTTGCAAGAATAGCCTATGTCGATATGTCAGATTTTAATCAGGACGTGCTTTCTTCAGACTTTATCGGTACCTGCGACGTCACCAACCCGCTTTTGGGAGAAAACGGAGCAACCTATATTTTCGGCAAGCAAAAAGGGGCTTCTCCTGCAGTTTTGCAGGAACTTGAAGACGGCATGAAGAACTACGCAAAAGTTCTTACCGATTACTTCCACAAAGACTGTGCCGATAACGCAGGTGCAGGTGCTGCTGGCGGTATGGGCGCTGCGCTCATGTTCTTCTGCAACGCAAAATTGCAGTCAGGCATTGACACCGTCCTTGATCTTCTGAAATTTGACGAGAAGTTAAAAGGTAGCAATCTCGTCATCGTCGGTGAAGGACGCATGGACGGTCAGAGCATCAACGGCAAAGCTCCGGTAGGCGTGTCACTGCGCGCACAAAAGCAAGATATACCGGCCATTGCCATCTGCGGCTCTCACACCGATGACGCCAAAGCCTTATATAATTGCAATATTCAGGCTATGTTCTCCATCTGTGACGGTCCCATGGCTCTTGAACAGTCCATCAAGAATGCCGAAAAGCTTATTGAAAAAACGGCAGAAAATGCCGTCAGGGTATACTGCCTCAAATGATGTAAAAAATACATCAAAGGAGTTTTAAAATTCTTTTATCTCAGGAAATTGCTGATCAGATTGTGCAAAGATCGATGAAAATCATCTTTCACAATGTAAACGTGATACTCCCGAACGGAGTGATCTTCGCATCAGGCGACAAATCCCGCATCGGGAAGATTCATGAGGCCGGCCGAAAGGCGGCCTTGGATAAAAAGCGCATCAACATTTATCCTGAGGATGCCAATCTATTCAAAGGCGTGGCTCCCGGCATCAATCAGCCCATCATCGTTGACGGGCAGGTCCAGATGGTTTTGGGAGTCACCGGCAATCCGAATGAAATAGCCCGCTACGCCGAACTGGCCTTTCTCACTGCTGAACTGCTCATCAATCAGGCTTTGAGCAATGAAGCTAACAATTGGAAAGCCAGCATGCGCGATATGGAGTTTGCATCGCTGGTCATGGATCCCAATGCAGATAAAATCATAGACAGTTCAAAAGAAGCGGAGCTGTCATCGATCATTCCTTTGCCCAAATACCTGTATCTCGTTGTGATGCAAAGGGCTCCTAACTATCACGCCGCAATCTTTGAGCTTATCCAAAAGATAAGAAAGCTGTCCGATTCATCCGACATCATTGTTTTAAAACCTAATGTTTTCATTGTACTAAACGATTCATTAAGCGCATTTGCCAAACAGCAAGAACTTTTAAACGACTCTGCTTATGACAATGACGTCCATATTCGTGTGGGACGTTTTGAAAACATAGGTTGCAATCTGACTTCATTCAAATTGCTGATCTCTTTGATACGCTTCGGGATCAAAGCCTTAACAGCAGATCCTGCCAATTCGCTTGAAGACAAGGTAGCGGTATACGATCTCGACGATCCAGAGTACCTGTCATCATACATATTGAGTGAGCTGCCGGCTCCTGATCTTTTCAACTCCATACGCTCAGTCTTTGATGCTTCATCTCAAGGCGACAAACTTATCGAAACCGTCAAAGCCTACATTGCAGAAGATCAGGAAGTCTCGCGTACTGCAGAAAAACTCGGAGTCCACCGCAACACCATTCAAAAACGTTTTGAATCGGTAAAGCAACTGAGCGGACTCGATCCTACTAAATTTAAAGATCTGATGATTTTGTATATGGCGCTAAGCGGTAATTAACCGCCTTGCTCGCTAATCAGATCTTTTGCGCGGACTCACAGAGTCCGCGCCTTCCTGTCATTCTTTTTTCTCAACACCGATCATTTTGTCCACCAGAGCAAAAAGCTCATTTAAACGAGTAACAATACGATGTTGTTCGGAAAGAGGCGGAAGTGGAATTTTTAATTTTGAAAGCGATTTTCCATTTACATTAGGCTGTCCTGTACCTTTAGAAACGTCTAAAATTTGTTTCCAATATTCAGGAGAATTTAAAAAATATATTAAATATTTTG